>JAGVEL010000064.1 GCA_020058285.1 Candidatus Omnitrophota bacterium | reverse complement strand
GCTTTAGTGGACAAGATTTTGATGGAATAGGACTTCATGATGGTCAAGTACAATGGAGATATAGAGATCCAGGTCCGCTGCCGGGTTTTCCAGATTATCTGCCTATTACGTATGGCCCATGTCCTTAATTTAAAAACTATGTTAAATATAGCGATTATTGGAGTTACGGGTTATGCTGGCGAAGAATTAATCCGGGTTTTGCTTAAACATCCAAAAGTTCAGATTGTTTCGGTTTCAGCAAAGATTGATAAGCCTTGTAAGATAGAAGAATTATATCCGGATTTAAAAGGCAAGATTGACCTTGTGTGCACTGAGCCGGATATAGATGAGATAATAAAAACCGCTGATTGTATTTTTTTAGCCTTGCCGCATACGGTTTCAATGAGTATGGTTCCCAAATTTGTTAATAAAGGCAAGGTGGTAATAGATTTGAGCGCTGATTATCGGCTGGGTATTCAGGTATATGAACAACACTATAAGTGTAAACATACAGATGCCCAGAATTTAAAGATGGCAGTTTATGGTTTGCCCGAAGCAAATCGTGATTTTATAAAAAAGGCGAAGTTGATTGCCAATCCTGGTTGTTATCCAACAGCGGCGTTATTAGCGTTATTGCCGTTATTAAAGCAAAAGGTTAAATTAGAATCAATTTATATTGATGCAAAATCCGGGACAAGCGGAGCAGGAAGAAATCCGAATCTGAAAATGGAAGAGTTTATTTCTAAGCACAATTTAAAAGCATATAAGATAAATTGCCATCAACATGCTCCAGAGATTCAAGCTCAAATAGAGAAGTTTTCCGGGCAAAATCCGGAATTTGTATTTGTGCCACACCTGATGCCGTTTGAGCGGGGAATTTTAGAGACAATTTATATTAGATCACAGTTCACAGATCACAGTTCACAGATTATTGAAATGTACAAAGAATTTTATAAAAACGAACCGTTTGTAAGAGTTTTAGACGAAGGGAAATTTCCAGAATTAATAAATGTCGTAGGAACTAATTTCTGCGAGATTGGTTTAAAGATCGAAGATAATTTAATTATAATTGTAAGCGCAATTGATAACCTGCTTAAAGGCGCTTCCGGCCAGGCAGTTGAGAATATGAATATTATTTATCAGTTTGAGGAGACGCTAGGCTTAACATGAAAGAATTCGCGAGCATTACCCAGCCAAAAGGATTTTTGGCAGCAGGAATTTCTTGCGGCTTAAAGAAGAGCGGGAGAAAGGATTTAGCGCTTATATTTTCACAGTCTCCGGCGCAAGCCTGCGGTTTGTTTACTGCAAATAAAGTCAAAGCTGCACCATTACTTGTTAGTATAGCGCATCTTAAGAATAATCAAGCCCAAGCAGTGATTATAAATAGCGCTAACGCTAATTGCTATACAGGAAAACAAGGCTTCATTGATGCGGAAAAAATGGCCAGCCTTACTGCTGAAACGCTAGGGCTTAATAACAATGATGTCCTGGTTGCTTCAACCGGAATAATTGCTAAACCTTTAGCCATGGAAAAGATAATTCCTGGCATAAAAAAATTATGTTTAAATGTTTCCAAAAAAGGCGGCCAGGATGCTGCTTATGCAATTCAAACCACTGATAAATGCCTAAAACAGGCGCTAAATAGGTTAAAAATTAGCGGAAAAACTGTTACAATCGGAGCAATGGCCAAGGGCGCAGGTATGATTTTCCCAAACTTAAAAAGCTTTAATCATGCAACTATGCTTGCCTTTATTACTACAGATGCGAAGATTAGTGTAGCTGCTTTAAAAAAAGCTCTAGAATTTTCAGTAGATGATTCATTTAACGCGATAACTGTTGATGGGTGTATGAGCACTAATGATTCTGTGTTAATTTTAGCGAATAATCAAGCTCAAAATAAAATAATAGAATATAATTCCAATGACTTTTTTACTTTTAGAAATGCGTTAAATGAAATCTGTAAGGCATTAGCTAAAAAGATTGTTATGGACGCAGAAGGCGCCACAAAATTTATTCAGATAAAAATAGTTGGAGCAAAAAATGCGAGACTTGCGCGCCAGGCTGGATTTTCAATAGCTAATTCTGCGCTTTTTAAAACAGCTTGTTTTGGAGAAAACAGAAACCTGGGCAGAATAATTTCTGCTTTGGGTTCAATAGGCATATCTCTGGATGAAAAAAAGACAAAGATTAAATTAAGCCCGTTAGATAAAAGAAATATAAACTTGGATGTTTTTCTGGGGCAAGGTAAAGCAAGCAGCATTGTTTATACCTGTGATTTTTCTCCGGAATATGTAAAGATAAACGCAGGATATTCTTAAGCGAGGGATCATGGAAGAGATAATCAGAAAAGCCGATGTTTTAATTGAAGCATTGCCTTATATAAAGGTATTTCACAAGAAAATACTGGTAATAAAGTATGGCGGCAGCATCCTGGGCGATGATAAGATTCGTAAAGGAGTGCTCGAGGATATTGTTTTTTTAAATTTTATGGGTTTACGGCCAATGATTATCCATGGCGGCGGGCCAAATATCACCGAACGCATGAAGCAAGAGGGTAATCAAACGGAATTCGTTGACGGTATCCGCGTAACAGATAAAAAGACATTAAAAATTGTTAAAGAAGAATTACAAAAACTAAATAACCAAATCGTCAAAGAATTAAATGAGTTAGGAGCAAAGGCACAAGGCATAATCGGCTCACATAAAAAAATAATTAAGGTAGAAAAGAAGCTTGCAAAGACTGGAAAATCATTGGGTTTTGTGGGTAGGGTAACGGCAATAAATAGCCGGCCGCTTTTAAATATGTTAGATAAGGAGATTATCCCCGTTGTTTGCCCGATAGGTGTAGGTGTCAGCGGTAAGGAATATAATGTTAATGCTGATGAGGCAGCAGCTCAGATTGCGATTAGCTTAAAAGCTGAAAAGATAGTTTTGCTTACGGATGTTTTAGGTATAATGCGTAACCCGGAAGATATTCATTCATTTATTGCCTCGTTAAAAATAGACGAAGCTAAAAAGCTTATTATTGAAGGTATAATTGCCCAGGGTATGATTCCAAAAGTTTCTGCAGCCATACAGTCAATAACTTCTGGGGTGAATAAGGCGCATATAATCAATGCCAGCTTAAACCGGGCATTATTATTAGAGATTTTTACAGATAAAGGAATAGGCACGGAGATAGTGAAATAATGAAAAAGGACGAAGTTTTTAAAAATTACGACCAATATATAATGGGTACATACACCCGCCTGCCTTTGATATTTGTCAAGGGAAAAGGAAGTAAGCTTATTGATATAGACGGAAAAGAATACCTGGATTTCTTCCCGGGCTGGGGCGTAAATAATTTAGGACATTGCCATCCTAAGGTAATTTCCGCAGTCAGGGATCAGGTGGATAAGCTAATCTTTATTCCAAACAATCTCTATCACATAAACCAGGCAAAGTTAGCCAAGGAGATTAATTTCTGGTCTTTTGATTCTAAGGTTTTCTTTTGTAATTCCGGAGCAGAGGCTAACGAGGCAGCATTTAAGCTATCCCGGATTTATGGTCAGGGAAAGCGTTTTGAAATAATTTCTTTTTACAATTCTTTTCATGGCCGGACATTTGGTGCTTTATCAGCCACAGGCCAGGAGAAATATAAAAAAGGCTTTGAGCCGCTTTTACCAGGATTTAAATTTGTAGATTTCAATAACCTGTCAGCTGTTGAGAATGCTTGTTCACCAAACACTATTGGAATAATCCTGGAGCTTGTTCAGGGTGAAGGCGGGGTTAATGTTGCTAAAAATGAATTTGTGCAAGGTTTAAGAAAATTATGCGATGAGAAGAATATATTATTAATAGTTGATGAGGTTCAGACAGGGATGGGCCGGACTGGCGAGATGTTTTGCTTTAAGCATTATGGAATTATTCCGGATATAATGACTCTGGCAAAATCTTTAGGTGGAGGACTGCCGATTGGTGCGATGGTTACTTCAAGACGAATCGCGGATACGTTAAAACCGGGAATGCACGCATCAACCTTTGGCGGTTCGCCATTAATTTGTAAGGCAGCCCTGGCTACTTTTAGGGCGATTCAGAAAGAAAAATTGTTAACAAATACTAAAAAAATGGGTGAATACCTTAAAAACAATTTAATGAAATTAAAAGAAAAATATAGTTCGATTAAACAGGTTCGCGGCATAGGATTAATGTGGGGAGTGGAACTTGAAATTCCCGGAAAGCCGATAGTCGAGTTTTGCTTATCCAAAGGATTACTAATTAACTGCACCCAGGATAAGGTATTACGTCTTATGCCGGCATTAAATATAGATGAGAAGAAAGTAAATAAGGCGATTAAGATATTGGACGAGGCCCTTAAATCATGAAAAAAGATTTTATTTCAATGAAGGATTTAAGTATTGATGAGATTAATGAGCTATTTGAGCTGACGCGAAAGATTAAGAAAAACCCTCTGGATTTCAAATCTACTCTCAGCAATAAGTCTGTGGTTTTGATTTTTGAGAAGCCTTCAAATAGAACTCGGGTGTCATTTGAAGTGGGGATTTGGCAGTTAGGCGGTCAGAGCATTTATCTTGGCCAGGGCGAGATTAACCTGGGAGTAAGAGAGGCAATAAAGGATGTGGCTAAGACCTTATCTCGATATTGCGCAGCAATAGTTTTAAGAACATTCTCTCACAAGATTCTGCAAGAGATGGCTGAATTTGCAACTATACCGGTTATTAACGGTCTTACCGATCTATCGCACCCTTGTCAGGCGCTTTCGGATATTTATACCTTGACAGAAAAATTTTCCAGTCTGGATAATAAGACAATCGCTTACATTGGTGATGGGAACAATGTGTGCAATAGCTTAATTTATATATGTGCAAAGATGGGTATTAATCTGAATATTGCAACACCGAAAAGATTTGAACCGGAAAACAATGTAGTTGCAGAGACAAAGAATCTCTCCATTATTAGCAAGGCAAATATCCAGTTATTTTACAGCCCTCAGGAGGCAGTGAAAAACGTAGATGTTATTTATACTGATGTTTGGGCAAGTATGGGCAAAGAGAGAGAGGCGGCAAAAAGAAAAAAGATTTTTAAGAACTTCCAGATTAATTCTCAGTTGTTGGCGGGAGCTTCTAGAAATTGCCTGATTATGCATTGTTTGCCTGCGCATCGAGGCCAGGAAATAACTGATGAAGTTCTTGATAGCAAAAATTCAATAGTTTTTGACCAGGCGGAAAATAGATTACACGTTCAAAAAGCAATATTAATAAAATTATTAAAAGGAAAGTAGACTAAAATGAAAAAAATTGTATTAGCTTATTCCGGCGGCCTGGATACATCTTGCGCCGTCAAATGGCTTAAGGACCAGAATTATGATGTAATATGCTTTGCTGCTGACCTTGGCCAGGGAGAGGATTTTGATCTTATTAAAGAACGGGCAGTTGCAGCTGGTGCGAGTAAGATACATATCAAAGATCTGCAGGATGAATTTTTAGATGATTTTGTTCTTCCGGCATTAAAGGCAAATGCTATTTACGAAGGCAAATATTTATTAGCCACTGCGTTAGGTAGACCCTTAATTGCAAAATATTTAGTGGAAATTGCGCATAAGGAAAAGGCTCAAGCTGTTGCTCATGGTTGCACTGGTAAAGGCAATGATCAGGTAAGATTTGAGGTTACTGCCGGGATTCTTGATCCAAAACTGGAAATTATTGCACCGGTTAGGGAGTGGGAATTTAAATCCCGGGACGAAGAGATAGAATATGCCCTGGCAAATAATATTCCAATAGATGTTACAAAGAAAAAACCATATAGCATTGATAGAAATATCTGGGGTATAAGCATTGAGGCTGGAGTCTTGGAAGATTTGGAAAAAGAGCCGCCGGAAGACGCTTACTTGATTACCAGAGCTCAGAGTAACATATCCAGTTTTGGTAAATATATTGAAGTTTATTTTGAAAAAGGCGTACCCAAGAAACTTGATGGCAAAGCTTATAAATTAAAAACCTTGATTAATCATTTAAATGAAATTGGCGCTACTTATGGAGTAGGCAGAACAGATCTTGTTGAGAATAGACTTGTAGGAATAAAATCACGGGAGATCTACGAAGCGCCCGCAGCAACTATTCTTTACACTGCGCATAAAGAATTAGAAAGCCTGGTCCTAGATAGAGAATTAGCTCATTTTAAGGAGATTGTCAGCCTTAAATATGCTGAGTTGGTTTATTACGGGCTTTGGTATTCTAATTTAAAGCAGGCATTGGATAGATTTGTAGAATCTACTCAGAAACATGTTAGCGGCTCTATAAGATTAAAATTATCTAAAGGTAATTGCATTGCAGTAGGTAGAAAATCAAAGCATTCACTTTACAAAAAAGAACTAAGCACGTATGGTAAAGAAGACAAGTTTGACCAAAAATTAGCCAAAGGATTTATTAAGCTTTGGGCAATGCCGTATCAGAAATAAAATTTAAAGAGGGATAAATGACAAAGAAACTTTGGGGTTCAAGATTTAAGAAACCGACAAGCGCAATTGCTGATAGATTTACTTCCAGCATCTCTTTTGATAAGAGATTGGCTATCTATGATATAAAAGGCAGCATTGCTCATGCAAAAATGCTGGGCAAATGTAAGATTATACCATCACCAGAAAGCAAAAAAATAGTTTCTGGCCTTGAAAAATTATTGGCTAAATTGCATTCCGGCAGCTTTAAATTTGATTATAACGCCGAGGATATCCATACTAACATTCAGAACTGTTTAGCTAAAATGATTGGCCTGGTTGCAGATAAATTACATACTGCCCGGTCGAGAAATGACCAGGTAACTTTGGATGTAAGGATGTATTGCAAGGATATTATTGATTCCTTAAATTATGAAGTAAATTTGCTGGGAAAGCAGATTCTTAATTTTGCTAAACAGAATATCGATTGTATTATTCCGGCTTATACTCATTTGCAGCCAGCACAACCAGTACTATTAGCTCATTATCTATTGGCCTACTTACAGATGTTAGAAAGAGACAAAGCGAGATTGCAGTTTGCAAGAGAATCTTCTGATGTTATGCCTTTGGGTAGCTGTGCTTTGGCTGGAACAGGTTTACCTATTGACAGATTTTTTGTGGCAAAGCAACTTGGGTTTAAAAAAGTAAGCGAAAATAGTGTTGATGCAGTAAGTGATAGAGACTTTGTTCTTGATTTACTTTCGGCATTGGTAATTCTATCAGTACACCTTTCGCGAATTGCTGAGGATTTGATTCTCTGGTCAACAAAAGAATTCGACATCATAGACATAGATTGGTCGCTGTGCACAGGTTCAAGTATTATGCCACACAAGAAGAATCCGGATTGCCTGGAGTTAATCCGCGGGACCTGCGGTAAAATCCAGTCAGATCTTTCAGCAGTTTTGATTATGCTTAAAGGCCTGCCTCTGTCTTATAATCGGGATATGCAGCTGGATAAAGAGCCGTTATTTGACGCCGTAGAAAGAATCGATCAGATGCTTGAGGTATTTCAGGAGATATTTAAAGCGATTAAAATAAATCAAGCTAAATTAAAAGAAAAATTAGCAGATGAATCACTCTATTCAGTTGATATCGTAGAGTATTTAATCACTAAGGGCCTATCTTACCGCAAGGCGCATGATACTGTGGGTAAGTTAGTCAAGGATGTTTTAGATAACGGTAAGCAGATTAAGGATTTAAACATCGACGAATTAAGAAAATTCTCTCCAGTTTTTGATAATAATGTTTTTGATTTATTAGATGCGCAAGTTTCAGTAAATCGTAAAACAACTTTTGGCTCAACTTCCAAAAAGAATGTTTTGCTTGCGCTTAAAAAAATGCAGGCAAAGGTAGGGGCGTAGCTCAATGCATGATTTTAAATTTATAAAAAATCAGCTTTTTTGTGAAAAGGTTCTGGTTAGCCGGCTTGCTCAAGAATTTGGTACGCCTTTATATGTTTACAGCCATAACACTATACTTGATCATTTTCATAAGCTAGAAAATGCTTTTCAAGCATTTAAGCCGTTAATCTGTTATTCGCTGAAGGCTAATTCAAATTTAGCGATTGCTAAGCTTTTGGTAAATGCCGGAGCAGGTCTGGATATTGTTTCCGGAGGAGAATTATTTGTCGCTCTAAAAACTGGAATCAGTCCAAAAAAAATAGTCTATGCCTCAGTCGGTAAAACAGAAGACGAAATTGCAAAAGCTCTTGAAGCGGGAATTTTG
>JAGVEL010000005.1 GCA_020058285.1 Candidatus Omnitrophota bacterium | reverse complement strand
GCTGTGCTCTAAATCTTTTGCCGTCTGCTGCGGTTTACGTCTCGCTCGTTTGGCGAAATTCCCTTCGGTCAGTTTCGCCACTCGCGCGCCGTAATTCCTGGCAGACATTTGCCAAAAAATTTCTTATGCACGCTCACAAATCCCATCGCAATTAATTATTCACGTACCTATTAACAAAATGAATCTGGCAATTTTTGAGCGAAGATCACGATTTTAGTACTTCGACTCACTCGGCCTAAGCATAATCGAAGGCCTTCGTTCGCTCAGTATTCCATACTTACTCTATAGTAAATGGGTGACAAAGTTTGATATGAGCAGGACGTAGAGGCAACGAGCGGGCATGGTGTCCGAGCACAAAGTGCGAGGACGAGCGAGGAAGCCAAACCGAGTGAGCTTTTGCGCGCTGGGCAAAAGCGAACGTTCCTGCGAATAAAAACTTTGGCAGGACCCATTTACCTTATTTACACCAACCCAAGTTCTTTTGCACTTATTTTAATTGCCTCCAAGCACTGCTCTAAATCCGACTGAGTATGAGTCGCAGTTATTGTCAGGCGTAACCTTGCTGAGCCTTCAGGCACTGTTGGCGGCCGTATGCCCTGAATAAAAATACCTCTATTAAACAACTTCTGGCTAAACTCCATAGTTATTTTATTTTCCTTGGTTAGTATGGGAATAATCGCCGAATTGCTCTTAGGGCAATCCAGGCCAATACTTTTTAAATTTTCCTTAAAAAATTTTATGTTATCCCAGAGTTTCTTGCGGCGCTCTGGCTCATTCTTAATAATCTCCAATGCCCGTAAGCTTGCAGCCAACGTTGCTGGCGGTAAACTCGTTGTATAGATAAGCGGCCGGCTAACATTTATAAGGTAGTCGATTAAGTTTTTACTACCAGAGACAAAAGCGCCAAAACTTCCCAAGGCTTTGCTTAAAGTAGCCATCTGAATGTCTATTTTATCCAAAACGCCTAATTCCTCGGCCAAGCCTGCTCCATTTGCGCCAAACACGCCTGTTGCATGAGCCTCATCGATCATCAGCAAACAATCATATTTTTTGGCTAATTCAACAATCCCAACTAAATTCGCAGTATCTCCATCCATGCTGAACACTGTATCCGTCACAATCAATTTTTGCTTGAACTGCTTATGCTTTTTTAACAATTCTTCTAAATGTTCTAGATTATTATGATTATATCTGGCAAGTTGAGCGCGGCTTAAGAGAATCGCATCAACAATAGACGCATGATTAAGCCGGTCAGAAAAAATAATGCCGTCCTTCCCCATTAGGCTGGAAATTATGCCCAGGTTTGCCACATAACCGCTGTTAAAAACTAAAGCTTGCTGGCTATGTTTAAATTTAGCGATACTCTCTTCCAATTGTTTATGCAAAGTTGTTGTACCGCAGATTAAACGCGAGCTGGCAGTACCCGTACCAAAATTCTTCACTGCTTCTATAGCTGCTTGTTTTAAGCGAGGGTCATTTGCTAAGCCCAAATAATTATTAGAGCAAAAATTAATGAACTGTTTAGCATTAATCGCAATAATACTATCTTGAGGGCCCTCTAAGGTATACGGGCAACGAAAAAGACTTTGTTTTTTTCTTTGCTCTAAAATACTGGCGAGCTTTGCGTCAAAACTCATATATCTAAACCCAAGCTATGTATCATTTCTAGGTCTACGCTGGCTGGGCTTCCAGGAGTGGTCAGGTAATCACCCAAAATAATGCTGTCTACTCCGCAAGAAAATATTTTTGATTGCTTATCTTTTAGGATAGCTTGCCTTCCGCCGCAGATTTTAATCTCTTTTTTAGGATGGATAAACCGGCAAACAGCAATTAATTTAAAAATTTCGTCTAGTGTAAGCGCTGATACATTTTCCAAAGGCGTTCCAAGAATAGGATTAAGTAAATTTATTGGGATACAATCAACATCCAACTCTCTCAAAGTGAACATAAATTTTAAGCGCTCAAGCTGGCTTTCTCCTAAACCAAATATGCCTCCGCAACAGACTTCTAAGCCAGCGTCTTTTACCAGGCGCACTGTAGCCAGCCTATCGCTAAAAGAGTGCGTTGTGCAAATCTTGGAAAAATAATCAGCTGAAGTCTCTAGGTTGTGGTTATAACGCGTTAAGCCGCTTTTTTTTAATTTGCCTAAACTCTGTTTAGTCAAAGCTCCTAAAGAAGCATCTAATTTTAAATTAGGAAATTCTTGCCCGATAAGCTCTAAACCGATACAAATCTTATCTATATCGCTATCTGTTAAACTCCCGCCGCTTGTAACCAAACAAAACCTCTCAGTCTTATTTTGAAAAGCAATTCTTGCTCGGCTTAACATCTCTTCTGGTTCAATAAGCGAATAAACTGGAATTTTAGTCTTATGGTTGATAGATTGCGCACAGAATTTACAGTCTTGGTTACATGCTCCGCTTTTTGCATTGGTTATTGAACACAGGTGTACTTTTTTACCCCGAAAATGCTCGCGAATCCTATTCGCCTGATAAAACAAAGACTCTAAATCTGCACTCAAGAGTAATCCCTCGGCTTCGCCGAATTCGATTAAGCCTCCGGCAATAATTCTATCCGCTAAATTTTGAACAATTTTTTGCATACTCTCCTTATAAACAAAAAGGGGCCACAAATATAATTATATTTTGGCCCATTTGTATTGTCAACCTAAAAAATATTAATAGTTTACATATTCCTTAAAGATACAACATCTCCGGTCATAACCTTTTCAATGAATCCCGAATCTTTACGGATCAATAATCCTCCGTCGAGGTCAATATCCACTGCCTCGCCTTCAATATGTTCTTTCTGGCAGGTCACTTTTATGCGCGAATGCAGTGTAGAGGTAAATTTACGCCATTTCTCTAAGACGCTACTACTCCCTTCTTTGTTAAACTCTAAATAATTTGCCTCAATCTTCCTTAAAATCTCCTGCAAAAGCAAAAGCCGATTAACCTCCTGAGCGGTTTCTTCTTTTAGTGAAGTAGCATTTTGGGATAAAGATGCTCTAGATGAATTAACATTTATGCCCATACCCACGATAATAAACTTAACCATATCCATCTCCGCATTCATTTCAACAAGTATGCCGCCAATTTTTTTATTATTAAGCATAATATCATTGGGCCATTTTATCGTTGGACTTAGACCGGTTACTGTCTGAATTGCCTCAATCGCCGAAACTGCAATTAATATCGTTAGCACTGAGGCTTGCTGGGGGATTATCTTCGGCCGCAGGATAAGGGAAAAATAAATTCCTTTATGTTTTGGGCTTAGCCATTGCCGGCCTAACCTTCCCCGGCCTTTTGTTTGAGTTTCAGCAACTACTATTAAGCCCTGTTCGCCACCAGCTAAGGCCAACTCCATAGCCTTATCCATAGTTGAGCAAAGGCTTTCAAAATAAACAGCCTGCTTACCGATAAATTTTGTATTAAGCTTGTGAGATATTTCTTGAGGCAGGAGCTTAGGCGTGACATTTAACAGTTTGTAACCAAGATGAGGAACAGCAATTATCTCATAACCCTGATCAACAAGTGCGTGAATGTTTTTCCAAATTGCTGCGCGGCTGATACCTAATTTATGGCTTAATTCTTCACCCGAGATGTAAGACTCACCGGCACGCAAGTATTCTAATATTTTCTCATTCATGTTTCGATAAAAATCTATCCCGGATATAGCGGCGACATCTTACGCAGCTTCTCAATTATCGCTGGCAACTGCTCCAATAGATAATCAACATCCTTAATTTTGCTCCAGCGGCCAATTGTAAGCCTCAAAGAGCCGTGGGCTAATTCATGGGTTAGGCCTAACGCTAAAAGGACATGCGACGGCTCAAGACTGCTTGAAGTACAGGCAGAACCAGTTGATGCAGCAATACCCAGTATATCTAAATTCAATATAATCGATTCGCCTTCAATATATTTAAAAGAGAAATTAACATTGTTCGGAAGTCGTTTACTTGGGTGGCCGTTTAAGAAACAATCCGGGATTTTTTCCGGGATAGTCTTGATAATTTTATCGCGTAACACTGTTTGCTCTTTTGCTTCTTTTTCTAAAAATGGGCTGCATAAATTTAGCGCCTCACCTAAACCAACAATACCCGGCGTATTATGTGTGGAAGCTCTTTTACCTGCTTCCTGGTCCCCGCCATGCAAAAAACGGCTTATGCGCGTTCCTTTTCTGATATATAAAGCACCAACGCCTTTTGGCCCGTAGAATTTGTGTGCGGACAAAGAAAGTAAATCTACTTTTAAATCATCTACCTTTGTTGGAATATGGCCTACAGTTTGCACTGCGTCAGTGTGAAAGATTACGCCTTTTTCTCTGGCAATCGCGCCAATCTCAGCAATCGGCTGGATAGTGCCAATTTCATTATTCGCGTGCATTATTGAAATAATAATTGTCTTCGGAGAAATAATTTTCTTAATAGCCTGTGGGTCAATTATGCCTTGTTTATCTACAGGGATATAACTAACACTAAACCCGCTTTTTTCTAAAATCTTTGCCGGCTCAAGCACTGCGTGGTGTTCAATATTTGAAATAATAATATGGTTTCCTTTTGGTTCAAGGGCCTGGGCTAGGCCAAACAAGGCTGTATTGTCAGACTCTGTGCCGCCAGAAGTAAACATTATCTCTTCTGGCTTGGCGCCTAAGAATTGCGCTACACTAGCGCGGCTGTTTTCTATTGCCTGACGGGCCTCCTGGCCAAAAGAATGCAAACTTGAAGGATTGCCAAAATAATCAAAAAAATAAGGCTTCATTGCCTCAATTACCCTTGGATCAGTAGGCGCTGTAGCCGCATAGTCAAAATATACTCTTTCCATTTTTTCACCCCTAATAAATCTTGCTAAGGTTCATACTGCCAGTCCTATAACCATCTAAATCCACAGTGACATAATTATAACCTAAGTTTTTTAGCCTGTCTATTACCTTATATCTAAGGCGAGGATGGATTAACTGCTTAATTTTACTCTTCTCTACTTCAATCCGGGCTAAGTTGCCGTAATCGCGCAATCTCACCTGATCAAACCCTAGGTTGCACAGATATTGTTCGCCTTTCTCTATCCTGCGTAAAACTCTTGGAGAAATTCTTTTCCCGTAAGGAACACGCGAAGCAAGGCAAGCCAAAGAAGGCTTATTCCAGGTATTGAGCCCAAATACTTTGCTTAAATTCCTAATTTCTTTCTTTGTAAACCCTGATTCGGCTAGGGGTGAACGAACCTTGAATTCCTGCTTAGCAATATTTCCCGGGCGAAAATCTAATCTATCATCTAGGTTAGAACCATCTAGGATATATTTAATTTTTTCTTTTTCGGCAATCTGTGTTAACCTCTTAAATAATTCCTTTTTGCAGTAATAGCAGCGCTTTGGGCAATTTTGTAAAAATTTGGGGGTTTTTAATTCACTTGTATGTATAATTTTTAAACGCGCGCCTAAATTTTTGGCAATCGTTTTGGCTTGTTCTAGCTCCTTTTTAGGATAGGTCACAGAACAGGCAGTCACGGCAAGTGCATTCTTACCCAACAGGTCTACAGCGAGTTTTAATAAAAAGGTGCTGTCCACTCCTGCAGAAAAAGCAATTAACACCTTATCCATTTTGATAAGGGTAAGTTCTAGTTTTTTTATTTTTTTAGAGATAAGTTTATTCATCGGCGGGTTATTTTTTCTTTTTATCGCATACATCCATTCCTAATTCCTTATAAAGCCTATCACCTAAGCACTCCTTGGCATATTTACACCAGTCGATACAAGCAGGCAGTTTCTCCTGGAATACCTCTTTTTTGCATTTTGGGCAATTCCGCTTTAATTCATCTGAAAAAAACTCTATAGCGTATTTACAATACGGGCATTTAACAATTTTTGCACGTAAATTCTTTTCTCTACCCGGACATTTGTCCATGGCCGCTCCTATACTGCTTCAACTGCCTTTACTTCGGGGATTTCTTGTTTTAAAATGCGTTCTACCCCGTTCTTCATAGTCATAGTTGACATTGGGCAGCCGGCACATGCACCGATTAGGCGCACCTTAACAATGCCATCTTCAGTAATATCCACTAATTCAATGTTCCCGCCGTCATTGGCAAGCATTTTACGAATCTTTTCAAGTGCCTTTTCAACTTTCTCGCGCATAATGAACCTCCATCATATTTTTAATTTTTCTATTAAGCCTTCTTCTACCCTGGGGCTCTCTAGCGTAATTCCCGTATTATTTTGACTATCCTCGACAATAATCTGCGTGGGTTCGTTCTCTAGTTTATCGCAGTAACGGCTAACAATGTTTACTGCCATTTGCCTGTCTTGACAAACCATTTTGCCCCTGGCTATTGCCGTGGGCCCGGCAATTTCCTCCTTTGGCCTAAAAACAGAATCTCCGGATTTTACTAAATTAAGCAGCGATGAATTCTCTAATTCATTCCTGCCGACAATTAATTTTAATTCTGGATTTAGCCTAAAATGCCTGCCTAATTTAAGGAGCAACACATCATTTAGTGTAAATTGCGCATTATACTTCATCAAATCTTTTAATCTCCGGCAAAAATTCGGATCAGTAAGCAAGCAGCCCCCCGCCGGACAAGGATAATCATTAATTCCAAACTCCTTAACCAGCTCAATCTGTCCCTTTCTGCTCCGGCCGCAAATATCAAGCATCTGCGCCCTATCTACCAATCCCTGTTTTTCAGGTATTGTCTCATCTAGCATTTTAGCGCTTAATGGCCGTAAGATCAAACCTTCTAAACCGGATTCTTTCTCAACCAAACGCAATAAATGGCGTTTCTGGGACATTGGCCGCTGCTCCAGCACTTCTCCGGTAATTACAAAGGACGCGCCGATTTCGCTCATAAATTCTTTGGTTTTTTTCAGCATAATAATCCGGCAGTCAAGACAAGGGTTCATATTTGATCCGTAACCATATTTAGGTTTTTTTACAGCCTCCAGCATCTCATCACTGTTATCAATGGTTACAAACTCGAGATTTAAATTCTTACTAATCTCTCTTGCTCCGTGAGCGCAGCCGCCTTTTTTGTTACATAAACAAAATGGGCTAATAAAATTTAAGGCAATTAAGTCTATTGACTGTTTTTGCATTAAATAAGCAGCCAGAGTGCTATCCAGGCCGCCGGACAACAGGATAACTGCTTTTACTTTAGGACTCTGATTAGTTTGTGCCAATTTTTTAGTTAATCTGAATGGTTTTGAGTTTAGAGTGCAGGCCTTCTACAATACTTATCTGGGAAGGTTTCTTGTCAAGGTAATCTGCTAATAACTCTCTGATTGATTTATTTGCCTTATTCTTTTCCGGGCATGCAGAGGTATAAATTTTAAAATTTTTCCCATCTTGCTTAACCTTATTCATCTTTGCTTTTGTAATTACCCTTACCTTAATTAATTGCATCAAATGCGCCTATTTTGCTTTGGTTAAAGCCTCTTTGACCAAAAGGCTCACCTTACTTCCATCAGCCCGGCCAGCTGATTTTTCTAAAACTCTCTTCATAATATTGCCCATATCCTTAATTGTTGCCTGAGGAAATTCGACTAAAGCCTGATTAACTAAATCTTTAAGCTCTTCATCGCTTAAAGAAGCAGGCAGGTATGTCTTAATAATTACCAATTCGTCAGATTCTTTTTTCACCAGGTCTTCTCTGTTGCCTTTTTTAAACTGTTCAATTGCCTCTTCGTGGCGCTTGACTTCTTTTTTTAAAATCGTGATGACTTCTGTATCATCTAGTTTATCTTTTCTTTTTTCAATCTGCGCATTTTTAAACTGCGCACGCACAAAGCTAAGAATCGAAGAGCGTAATTTGTCCTTATCCTTCATCGCCTGCTTAAAATCCTCAAAGATTTTTTCTTCTAACATTTGACACCTCTTAATGAGCACATAATTTACGGAATTTGAAAAATGACGTAAATTATTAGTGCGAATTAATCCCGCCCTTTTGGATTAAATTAATAAAATTTCCTTATTTTTCCCGCCAGCTAGTGGTAAATATCATCACCAAAAGGGCGGGATAAATTCAGGCAAATAACTTAGCTTCACTTATCGTTCGCTAAGTTATGCCTTCATTTAACATATTTTCCCGTGTTTATACGGCCGGTTTTTATTCTTATTCATTTTTTTCATAATCTCTTTTTCGACATCAATTTTTAACCCACCGCTTAAATCAAAAAGCCGGATAAACGTATCGGCAATTTCTTCGTTAAAGTTTTCCTTATCTTGTTTGCGATAAGCCTCCATTGCTTCGGCAAGTTCAGTGACAATGAGCATCAGCATTTCACCAACGTTGCGCTCGCTATCCCAAAACCCTTTTTCTCTGGCTATCTTATGACAAAGCTTAATTAGTTGTTTAATATTTAATTTTTTCATATTGAATGAGCACATAATTTACGGAATTTGAAAAATGACGTAAATTATTAGTGCGAATTAATCCCAGCACTTATTTTACTGCCGGGCTTAAAATTAAAATTTATATATTTTTCTAAGACAAAACTTTTATTATAAATAATAGTCTTTTTTTGTAAAATAAGTGCTGGGTCAAATTCAGCTAACAAAGTTATGTTCATTTCATTCCATAACTTTGGGCTTCATTTGACCTATTTTACAAATAGAAAAACAATTATAGAAAGTAACCAACAATAATAAGCGAAATAATGAAGCTTGCATTTTTGCACAACTACCAGCAAAATTTTTAGAGAAGCAAAAGCAAAAATAAACGCACTGATAAAAGCAATGAATAGATACCCTAAGGGTATGTTTGAAGAATTTAAGTCTTTTATCTTAAAAACAGCTGCAGCGATGATTGCCGGTATAGATAATAAGAATGAGAGCCGCACTGCTAGAGCCCGCTCAATGCCTGAAAAAATGCCAGCGCAAATAGTTAAGCCGCTACGCGAAAGACCTGGAACAATAGCCAGACCTTGAGCAAAACCAACGACCAAACCATCCCAGACGCCTAATTTATCTTCGTGGCGATTTTTACTAGTTAGCTTAAACCTGGTCATAAAAAGCACTGCGCCTGTAATTGCCAGGCTTAGGCTTACGGCCTTAATTGAGCTAAATAATTTCTCAAATAAATCTTTAAAGACAAAACCGATTATTCCGGTAACAAGAGTTGCATAAAATATAAATAGAATTACTTTTAAATTATTTTTGTTTTGGCTGTCTGGCTTAAAAGTTTTATTGGCTAAAACATTTACTGCGTAGCTTAGGGCACTGCGTAGTAAACTCGCTAATTCTTTCTTGAAGAAGAAAATCACTGCAGCCAGGCTCGCCAAATGCACGATTATATCAAAGCCTACATCACCCTCGGCAATATGCAATATTTTCTGGAATATTACCAGATGGCCTGAGCTACTGATAGGCAAAAATTCCGTCAATCCCTGGATTGCTCCTAATATAAAAAAGCGATGTATCATTAGCCGCGGCAGGGTTTATTGCCTTTATTTGCTCTCTTTGAACGCCAAGAAAGCTTTCCTCTGCGATGACGTTTGCCCATACACACCTCCATTTTTGAGCTAACTAATATAATTAGTTAGCTCACCTAAGTTAGATATTATTTTAAAAGGCTTTTCCTTCTTAATTTCATAAAGACTGCTTGAGCCGGTAGTAACAATAATTGATTTTATCTTAGCCCGGTTTGCTGTCTGGGCATCAATTGCCATATCTCCAATGTACAATGCCTGCCGAGCCGAAACCTTGAAATGCTTAATAATCTTTCTAAGAATCAACGGGTTAGGTTTACCCCTATCCAATTTATCCGCACAAAGCAGAAAAGCAAAATATTTGTTTATATTTAATGCTTTTAATAAAATTTTTGAAAATTCTGTTGGCCGGTTACTGGCTATGGCTAATGTGTATTTAGATGATAATCTGGTTAATAACTCCCTGGCTTTAGGCAACAATTTTGACTTCTTGGTTAAACTAAGTTTATGATTGATGCGGTAAATTTTTAAGGCTTTTGATAACAATCCCTCGGGCACAAATGGAGCGAGTAGTTGCTTATCTCCCCAGCCGACTGCTTTCCTTATTTGGCGTGTGCTTGGCTGCGGCAAATGTAAGGTGCGCATTGTAAAATTGAAACTGCTATTAATTGCCTGATAAGCGTCAACCAGTGTTCCATCCAAATCAAAAATTATTAACCTTATATTACCTAAGAAAAGCTGTTCCATAACTAAGAACGATGTAGTAATTTCGGAGTTGGATCCAAATACTGGCCATCCTGTATCAGTTCCAGATGTAAATGGGGAAGTATTGCCCGGTGATTTGCGTTGCCGGTTTTACCGATAGCTCCGATTACTTGTCCTTGCCTGACACGCTGGAGTACATTGACATTTATTTCATCAAGATGGGCATAGATTGAAATCAAACCCTGGCCATGGTAAATTTCTACATATTTGCCAAAACCCCGCGCTTCTCTCGCGGCTACTACCCAACCGCTTTTAACTGAGCGCACATCAGTACCAACTGGCGCCATTAAATCTATGCCATTATGTTTCCGGGCACCACTTCGCCGAGCCCCAAAATGGCCGTCTCCATATAGATCAGCCCGGACAACTAATTTTATATTTTTATCCAGCGGAGAAGCAAATGGACGGCGGTCTAAAAACCATATCTGATTAAAAACTAAAAACACACCAGCGGCAATCGCTGCCAAAACTAATATGTTCTTTAAAAAATTTAGAATTATTTTCATTGTCGATTATTGAATAAACGCTTAAACTTATGAATGTTTATGGATTATTGTCCAACAGGAGGATTAGCCTGCTCAACGCTTATTGCTTTTATTATAAACTTATTTTCAGCGTCTATAGAGTAATCAATGCCTGCGCTCATCCCAACCTTAATTTCTTGGGCTGAAGAAATATTTTCCAGTTGACTATCTTTATTTAAGAAATATTGCGCCTCTTTTTCGCCGTCGGTTCCGTAATCAAGGAATTTTACCTTTATATTACTATTTACTAAATCAACCGCTGTGATTTCTCCCCAAACCCATTGCAAGTCTGCTTGTCCTGTACCATTAGATTCCTCTGGCTCGAGTTTCATTAATTCTTCATCGAGAGAAGGTTCTTTCTCGCTTATTATATTGACCTGATTTGTTGCTGGGGCTGGCTTACTCTCTTGCGAAGCTTGTTCCTGGGCATAAGCTGCCACAACAAAACAAATAGTAAAAATTAATATAAACGAAATTTTCCTTAACATATATTGACCTCCTTTAATGAGCAGATAATTTATGGAGCATAAGTGACATAAATTATAGCGAAGCGTCTGCGAATTAAACCCAGCACTTATTTTACTGCCAGGTTTATAATCAAAATTTACGTAATTTTTTAAGATAAAACTCTTGTTTATAAATAATAGTCTTTTTTTGTAAAATAAGTGCTGGGTCAAATTCAGCCAATAAAGTTATGTTCACTATCGTTCCATAACTTTGGGCTTCATTTGACCTCCTTCGTCCGGATTAATAACACCGCCGGAAACTATTACTTTTAACGCTTCCTCTATTGTTATATCCGGTAATATCACCTCGTCTTTGGGCACAAAAATTAAGTCTGCCAGGCCAGTGAAAAAATATCTACGTAACTTAAGCATAATTATTAAAAAAATTTAATCTTTTGCCAAAGCTAGAGTAATAGCGCCAGCTAGCAAAAAAACAAATCCAATGCCTGCCTTTATTAAGGTCAAGACCGAAGACCAGAAAGCAACAATAGCTACAAGCCCAACAATGATTAGCACCAAACCTAAGATCACCTTCACTGCAGTGTTAAAACCCTTTTTATAACTCTCGTCAGTCATAATTACGCCCCCCTGATTAAATATAGTATCAGTCTTCAAAAACCGTCTGTTCAGACGGCTGGCTCTTCCAGCGCCGATGAATCCAACTCCATTGCGCAGGATAATTCCTGATATAATTCTCAATAATCTTTGTAAGCCGGGAAATATTACGCTGCACAGTCTGGTCAAAATCTTCCAACTTCTCTAACTCAAATTCTGGCTCAATAATTATCTCTTGAGCATTATCTTCTTTTCTAACAATAAACATTGGTAACAAGGCTGCCTTTGAACGCATTGCCAAAACAACCGGCCCAATGGCTGTTGCAGCTTGGCGGCCAAAAAACTCCACAAATATCCCCCTGCCTGAACCAAAATTCTGATCTAAGAGATTGACAACTACGCCGTTTTTCTTTAAAAAGGCTAGGGATTTATCCACGCATTCTTTTGGCGGCTTTGTGTAGATACTCTCAATGCCAAACTGCTGCCTTTTTTTTAAAAGAAATGCGTCCATCTTTTCGTCGCGCATTGACCGCAAAACAACCGCGGTAGGAAACCCGGACATCTGAAGATGAGCTGCCAAAAGAATAAAGTTCCCAAAATGAGCGCTAACGCATATAACGCCCTTACCTCGGGCCAAAGCCTGCTCTAAATATTTAATATTTTTTATGCTGACTCGGCTATTTAAAACGCGAGGTTTTTTAAGCAAGATTACTGATTCTAGGGCGCCTCTAACCGTCTCCTGAAAAGAGTTGATAATAATCTCTTTGCGCTGATTTGCGTCTAATTTATCACTAAAGGCAATTAATAACCCTTCTTGGGCAATATTGCGATGCTTGGCTGCAAATACATAAGCAAGCCTGCCTAAACACCTTGAAATCTTATAAAACCAATCTAAGGGTATTATACCTGCCAGGATCAAGAAAAAATTCAAGGCAAGGCTGGAAAAAATATGTTTTACAGCTCTGGAAATACTTTTTTTATCCACAATATTGAAAAAGATTATAACACGTTGAAATTACTGTTTGCAAGACTTAAATTCAAACCTTCCTACTCAGGTCAAATCCGGCTATCAGGCTGAAGCCAATTAATATTCCTAAGCATACTCCAAGCGGCACAATTGGTTTAGAGCCTAATTGTAACTTTCCTCCTGCGCAGATATCTTTCGCTAAAATTATGTTAGCATTGGGGTTTTCGTATATGTAGAAAACTTCGGTTTCAGCTATTTTTGTCAAATCTAATGCCTTGATTAGGGCCTCTGGTTGCCAGGTAAGCATTTGCGGATCTTTAAGCCAGATGATTAATTTTGCATATCTAAAAGGATTTAATTCTTTAAATGGCTTAATTTCCGATAACATGGCGCTCGTTGTCTTTCTATCTGTAAATACCGAGATAAAACCAGCCAGATATTCGAAATTTGAGGTAATTAAATCTCCGGGTAAGGTATTCTCTAACACTACATCAAAAACAGGCTTGAATGCCTTGGGCAAATATATGGATATCTCATTATCCCTGCCTTTCGTTTCCAAGCCAGGGAAGATATTTGCATAGGTTGAGCCAAATAGATTAAATTGCGCTTGAGAGTTTTTAATAGTTACGGTTGGTGAAACTAAAAATAAACCCAAAAGAACAGCTAAAATATAAATTAGAACTGGCCAGGCGCGCTTAAGTTTAAACGCAACAAGCCAAATTTTATTATAGAAATAATCCAAGGCAATCGCTGCAAGTAATATTACTCCGAGAATGCCCTGTCCGCTGATAAATCTATAGCGTAACGGCAAAAAAGGCAGAACAGCAACCATAAAAATTAACGCCAAATTATATTTATGTTTATTCTTTATCGCCAAGCCCAAGCCGAAAACCGCTAACATAAACCCAAGAATATTTAGTTCGAACGGAAAATTTTCTTGAACACGGCTTATATCTACAAACCCTAAAAAACGCAACTGGTGAATTAACCAAGGTAGATAAATAACCGTTGAAAAAATAATAACAGCCAACGCGTTCTTAAATTGTTCTTTTTTAAACAGGCTATAAATTATTAATGCCAAAAGGAAAAATAAAGAAATACTTGTATGGCTGTAGAAACACAGACTCATAAAAATTATTGCCGCAATTATTTTTTTCTTCTCCAGGCTGTAAAATGCAAGTAACCCCAGGGAAAACGCTAAACTTGCTGCCAGAAAATCCACGCAAGAAAGATAAAATGAATACATCGAACTTGATATTAATACTGACCAAAACGCCATTCTCGGAGAAAAAAAACGTTTTATAGTTATAAATAAAGTTACCAGAACTACGGGAAAGCTAATCAATTCAAAAAAACGCGCTACAGTTAAAATACTTATATTTAATTTTAACGCCGATAGCATTAAGATATGCAAAAGCGGTGGGTATAAATGTGGCCGGCCGCAAGGTGCATGTTCCCAGAGAGAGACTGCTAAGACGCCTCCGGCTTTTTTAAAATTTATGGCGGCTAGAAGATGGTAGTATATATCAATAAATGTCGGCGTCCAGTTCCAGCGCAAAATCAGGATAAACGCCATAAATAATATTACGCACCAGGAATAAAAACAAAATCGTTTATCTTCGAGGTTTTTCATTTATTCTTTCTTTTTTTAAATATAACGAATAAATAAGGCAAAATGCAAAACATACATAAGCAAACAAATCGCCGAAGCGAGCAAAGATTGTAATTATCTTTGGTTGATTAATAACTGTGAAAGTTTTAAATCCGGGGATAAAAATTTCCTCCCCCTTTGGTCCGCTAACAATATTTTCCACTTGACCTCTGGGGCTGATTTGACCGGATATTCCGGTATTAGCACAGCGTAAAACACTAACGCGATTTTCCACAGCCCTAAATACGCTCTGGGATAAATGCTGCTCAGGCTGGTTGCTTTTCCCAAACCAGGCATCATTAGTAATATTGATTAAAACTCTAGCGCCTTTTTGTGTAAAATTACGGCTCAAATCTGAAAACGCATCTTCAAAACAGATTAAAACAGCAAATTTAACCTGATCCTTACCAGCAAGCTCAAAAATAGTAAATTCTTTACCCGGAGTAAAATCACCAATGCCGACTACTGCCGCTAAAAAAAATGGAGTAAATTTTCGTAAAGGTATGTATTCGCCATATGGCACAAGATGAAGTTTATCGTACTCGGAAACAAGTCTGCCTCGCGAATTGATTAATATTGCGCTGTTATAGAAAATATCGCCCTTATATTTAATAACCCCTGTTAATAAATTTAACTTTAATTCTTTTGCGAATTCTAAAATTTCCAAAAAAGAATCCGGATCGTCAGTTAAAAAATCAGGAATAGCGCTTTCCGGCCAGATGATTAAATCCGGCTTATCTCTTGCTGCCTGTTTGGTTAAATCCCTTAACGTAGTTAATATATATTCCCTGGCCCTGGGGTCCCATTTCAGGTTTTGAGAAATGTTCGGCTGGATTACTGATACACGCAAAAACTTGCCTAGAGCGGCTTGGCTTGATTTTAAACGTAAGGAACTATAACTAAAAACTATCCAGACAGAACAAATTAGCAGACCGAGAAGTAAAAATGCATCTTTTATCAGCCTCTGGCGACATCTTTGAATAATCATCCAAAGGACAAAATTCACGAAAATTATCAGAAAAGATACTCCGTAAACACTGGAGAAATCAGCAATCTGGATAATATTTAAATTTTTAAATTGGGAGTATCCTAGGCTATTCCAACCAAATCCGGTTAAGAGATGGCTACGTATAAGCTCTAGTGTTACCCATAGGCAAGGAATAATTAATAAAAGAACTAAAAACCGGGGTTTGGTTTTTAATAAAAAACAGACAGACAACCCAAATATGGCAAAATAAATTGCCAGATATAAACATAAAACAAACCAGCCTAGACCCGTAACATTAGTCAGCCAAAAAATACTTATCAGAAAAAAAATCAGCCCGCTAATGTAAGAGTAAATTAATGCCTTGCGCCAGGATACCCGATTGATAATAAAGAAAAGCGGAATAAAAGCAACCCAGGCTAGCAGATTTAAGTTAAAACATGGGAATGCTAAGGCGAGCAAAATTCCGGAGATAATACTTAATAACAAATTCACTATTCCAAAATTTTGCATTGTTATTTACCGTGGCATTTTTTATATTTGATTGGCTTACCAGTAGTTGGGTCTATCGCTCCGCAGGGACAAGGATCGTTGCGGCCGACCTTGGGGCTTTGAGACTTAATTGGAGAAACTGCTGCGCTTGATTGATCAAAATCAGTATCAGACATAGCCGGTTGTTCTTCTCTGCTAATAGATTTTGCATCTAGAGAAGACACTTCTTTATGAATAAGTTCTTGTGGAACAGAGGTAAATACTCCGCGCATTGCCTTTACTTGGGGCGCTTGGACTCTAAAAATAAACTCTACTGATTCTTCCTTAATCGCATCGATCATTGCTGAAAACATATTGAATGCTTCGCGCTGGTATTCAATTAATGGATCGCGCTGACCATAAGCTCGTAACCCAATACCTTCTTTTAAATTATCCATACTTAACAAATGATCTTTCCATTTAGTATCAATAATCTGCAGGAGTATCATTCTTTCTAAATATTGCATTGCCTCGGCTCCGATATTTTTTTCTTTTTCCTCATAGATTTCCTCTAAGCGCCTAGATAGCTCCTCGTTTAGAGTATCAATTGAGCTGGATTTAGCCTCTAATTCACTGAGCTCTAAAGAAAGGCCAAATTTTGCCTTTAGCCAATTCTGGCAAGCGCTAGCATCAAAAGTCCCAGCAGTGCCGGATGTGGCATAAAGCCTAAGGCCTTGGTCTAAACAATCATCAATCATTGTTAAGAATTCTTCTTTTAAATTTTCGCCATCTAACACCATCCTCCGCTGCTGGTAAATGATTTCGCGCTGGCGGTTCATCACATTATCATATTCCAGTAGTTGTTTTCTAATCTCAAAATTGTGGCCCTCTACTCTGCGTTGGGCTACCTCAATAGATTTTGACACCAAAGGATGCTCTATTGCCTGGCCATTTTCCACACCCAAGGTATTCATTACGCCGATCATCCGGTCTGATCCAAAAAGCCGCATAAGATCATCTTCAAACGCCACATAGAATCTGCTTGAGCCCGGGTCTCCTTGCCTGCCGCTTCGTCCGCGCAATTGGTTATCAATACGCCTGGCTTCGTGCCGCTCTGTGCCAATAACATGTAACCCACCCACGGCAACAACCTTTTGATGTTCAGCATCGGTCTGTTGTTTAAGCTCCTCAAAAGTTTTCTTATATTCTTGCTGAAAGGCATCATAATCTTCAATCTTTTTTTGTTGGACAATGGCCTTTGCTAAATATTGGGGATTGCCGCCCAAAATTATATCCGTGCCCCGGCCAGCCATATTTGTAGCAATTGTAACAGTTTTAAACCTGCCTGCCTGGGCAATAATCTGGGCTTCAAACTCATGATATTTGGCATTCAAGACCTGATGATTTATCCCGCGCTGTTTTAGCATATTAGAAATTATCTCGCTTTTCTCTATTGAAATAGTACCGACCAAGATCGGCCGGCCGGCTTTGTGAAGGCTATCGATTTCCTCAACTACGGCATTAAATTTTTCTTCCACCGAGCGAAAAATAACATCCGGATGATTAGTACGGATTAGCGACTGATTCGTCGGTATAGAAATAACATCCAGGCCATAGATATGTTTGAATTCCTGCGCTTCGGTCAAAGCCGTACCAGTCATACCCGCTAATTTTTCATACATCCGGAAATAATTTTGGAAGGTAATCGTAGCCAGGGTTTGATTTTCGCGCTCAATCTTGACATTTTCCTTTGCCTCTACTGCCTGATGCAAACCGTCAGACCATCTACGTCCAGGCATAAGCCTGCCTGTAAACTCATCAACAATAACCACCTGGCCCTCTTTTAAGACATAATGTACGTCGTGTTTAAATAATTTATGGGCCTTTAGCGCACAGATAATATGATGAACCCACATTCCTTCAATATCATCATAAATATTTTTTACCCCTAAGAGATTTTCGCAGCGGCTGATACCTTCTTCAGTCAAGGTTGCAGTATGCAATTTTTCATCAACTATATAATCAAAGCCTTTGCCTAAATCCGTGCCTTCGTATTTTGCCTTGACCTCCTCTTTCTCAGTAATAATCCTGCCCTTTAATTTCGGGACAATCCTATCTATCTGGTAATATTTCTCTGTGGATTCTTCAGTTGCGCCGGAAATAATCAATGGGGTTCTGGCTTCATCGATTAATATTGAATCAACCTCATCAACTATTGCATAATAGAATGGCCTTTGCACCAAATCATTTTTATCAATAACCATATTATCGCGCAGATAATCAAAGCCGAATTCATTATTAGTGCCGTAGGTAATATCGCAAGAATATGCCTTGCGCCTTGCCTGGGGATCTAAGTCGTGTTGAATAACCCCTACGGAAAGGCCTAAGAATTCGTAAATCGGGCCCATCCACTCCCGGTCTCTTTTTGCCAGGTAATCATTGACTGTAATAATATGCACACCTTTGCCAGTCAGGGCGTTGATATATGCAGCCAGGGTAGCGGCTAAGGTTTTGCCTTCACCTGTAGCCATCTCAGCAATCTTACCTTGATGCAAAACAATACCGCCTAAAAGCTGTACGTCAAAATGCCTCATATTGACTGTCCGACGGGCTGCTTCCCGAACAACAGCAAAACCTTCAACAAGGCAATCATCAAAAAGCGTATTGTTTATCTCCTTTAAGGCAACCTTGAGCCTATCCTTTTCGCTGTTAGATGTTGCCTGGCGGATCTTTTCTTTAAGTTCATCAAGCTGGTCTTTTATTAACTTATATTTTTTGTTTATTGATTCTTTAAATATATTTGTCTTGTCGCAAAGGGCTTTATCCGATAGATTTGCACAAACAGACTCTTTTGCACTAATCAGCTTTACTATCGGCCAAATACTATTTACGGCTCTTTCGTTTGAATTGAGCAATTTTGAAAATATACTCATGGATTTATTCCTTACTCCGGGACATTAGCTTCCATTTTAGGAAGTGTTCCATAAATTTATCTAATTTACCGTCTAACACTGCATTAATATCTCCTGTTTCGTAATCAGTGCGATGGTCTTTAACTAATGTGTAAGGCTGTAGGACATAAGAACGTATCTGGCTGCCCCACTCTATCTTTTGCTTTTTTGAGTGTTCAGTTGAAAGCTTTTCTTCTTTTTCTCTTAATGCCTTTTCATAAAGACGGGCCCGCAGAATGTTCATCGCCACGGCTTTATTCTGATGTTGACTGCGCTCGTTTTGACACTGGACAACTATACCTGTGGGTATATGTGTAATCCTGACCGCAGAATCTGTAACATTGACATGCTGGCCACCTGCGCCAGAAGAGCGGTAGGTATCAATACGCAAATCCTGAGGATTAATCTGTATCTCTATGTCCGCCTGAATCTCTGGAATCGCATCAACAGAAGCAAATGAGGTATGCCTACGTTTATTTGCATCAAAAGGCGAAATTCTCACCAGACGATGCACGCCTCTCTCTGACTTTAAATAGCCATAAGCATATTGGCCATTAACCGAGAATGTTATATTTTTTATCCCAGCCTCTTCTCCGGGTAATATGTCTAGAACCTTGACTATAAGTCCCTTAATTTGCGCCCAGCGGCTATACATCCTAAAAAGCATAGATGCCCAATCACAGGATTCTGTCCCACCAGCGCCGGCGTTAATACTTAGAATAGCATTATTTTTATCAAACTGACCAGAAAAAAGCGTGCGGGTTTCCAACAACTGTAATTGCTCATCAATCCTAGAAAGCTCGGAATTGATTTCGTTTAAAATCTGTTGGTCTTGATCTGAGGCTAAAGCATAAAGGTCTTCCAACTCTTTGATTCGCCTGTTGACCTGGCCCCAAATATCAACTGCATCTTTTAATTCCTTAAGCGCAACGTTTTTCTTATTTGCGGCTGGTAAATCCTTCCAGAAATCAGGATTATGCATCCCTTGCTCAATCTGAAGGATTACTTGTTGTTTATTATCTATGTCAAAGAAACTCTCGCAGCTGTTCTAGGTTTCTTTTAATTTTATTTATATGTGTTAGAAATTCTTCATGCATAATAAACTTAGAGCCGTTTAATTCCCTTTAAATCTAATTCCAGCTCATCCTTATTATCGCAAAATTCCAGGCCAGCCTCTACTGAAATAATATCATCCCGGATCAATTGAAGTATTGACTGCTTAAATGTCTGCATGCCGAATATCTCGCCTTCTTGAATAAATGGGGTTATCTCCCAAACCTTTCCCTCGCGGATTAATCGAGAGATAGTCGGCGTCAATAACATTATTTCATGAGCCGGAATACAGCCGGTTCTGTCTTTACGCGGTATTAATCTTAGAGATATAACGCCGATCAAAAGCATTGAGAGTTGTGCCCTAACCTCAAAATGCTGATAAGGCTGAAAAAAGTTAATTATCCGTTCAATTGTCTGGACAGCGTTGACCGTATGTAGCGTACTTAATACCAAAACACCGGTTTCAGCAGCAGTAATCGCTGTAGACATTGTATTATGGTCACGGATATTGCCAACAAATATCACATCCGGGCTCTGGTAAGTAAAGTGCTTGAGCGCCTCATCATAAGAGCTTACATCCAAGCCGATCTCGCGTTGGTTTATGATTGATTTTTTATCTTCAAAAGTGAACTCAATCGGCTCTTCAACAGTCAGGATATGGCGGCTGACATTCTTATTCATATATTCAACCATGCTGGCAATAGTCGTGGATTTACCGCTGCCGGCTGCTCCGGTTAATAAGACTATGCCTCGTTTTTCAGCAGATAATTTTTTTAAGATTCCAGCTGGAAGATTGAGCTCCTCAAATGTTTGGATATCGTTGCGCACACGCCTGACAACTATTGCCGGAGAATTCCTCTGGACGAAAAGGCTTGCCCGGAAACGGCCCAAATCCTCAAGGTATATAGCGAAATCAACGTTCATTGTTTTTACGAATTTTTGTCGCTTATCATCGTCAATTATGTCATTGACCATACGCATTACGTCATCTACGGATAATGAATCTTCGCCAATCTTTTCCAATTTAGAGTGAATCCTCATCCAGATACAGGAATTAGCGCGCAATATTAAATCTGAGGCGTCTTTTTCAATCATTATCTTAAACAAATCACGCATTCTTAACATAAATTTTCCCTCTAATTTGTGTCAGAAAATTAAGTTTTGTGCCTGCAAATTAAGCTGATTTCTTTCTCCAGCTTAAGTAACTTTTCTTTCTCAATTCTACCGCGGGAATAGCCGCCGATATTGCCATCTTTGCGGATAACCCTATGGCAAGGAATTAATACTGGAAAAGGATTTCTATTTAACGCCCCTCCAACAGCACGCATCGCCTTTGGCTGGCCAACCTGCTCTGCCACCCACTTGTAACTACGCGTCTGACCTAAGGGTATTGTACAAACAGCGTTTAATACTTTTTTAGTAAATGAACTCAGTTTAATACTACAATGTCCATCAACTCTATCTGGATATATTTTAGCATTAATCCGGCATTTCTTGTGCTTATTTTTCATAAATTTTGCTTTTTAACATATTCTTCTTGCGCAGCAGCCTATGGTATTTGAGCGCAAAGCGATGCGCCTCATTTCTTACTTGTTGAATAAGCTGCAACGCCTTCGAATCCTTAGGTAAGATTAATGGTTCTGATTTGTCCGGTAAAAAAATATGCTCCTTCTTTTTTGCTATTGAAATAACTGGTAAACTTAAACCTATTTCATTAAGCGCTCTTTTCGCAATCGATAGCTGGCCCTTGCCGCCATCAACTACTATCAGATCTGGCTTATCAATTTCGCCTTGCTTTACCCTTTCAAATCTGCGCCGGAATATTTCTAAAATACTTTTGTAATCATCAGCTCCGGTTACGGATTTAATCCGATATCGTCGATATTGATCTTTATCCGGCAGTGTTTTGTAAAAAGAGACCAAAGAGCCTACGTTCTGATTGCCTGCGATATTAGATATATCTACGCCCTCTATGCGTAGCGGCAATCGTTTTAGGTTTAGGATAGCTTTTAATTGCCAAAGGACACTGGTTGTGCCCGCACCAGCATTTTCTTTCCAAAGGGTTTCTAGAGCCTGTACTTGATCGCGTAAAATTGCAGCCTCTTCAAATCTTCTTTCCCTAGAAAACGCGTACATCTTAGTTGCCAGCTGTTTTATTATTTTTTTCGTGCGGCCTTCTAAAATCTGACGCAGATTAGCAATATTGTGTTGGTACTCAGTTTTGCTAATTTTAAAAATACAAGGAGCCGGACAAAGCCCTAATGAATAATTAAGGCATGCCTTCTTAGGTATTTTAAAACAACTGCGGAATTGCAGAATTCCTCTCAATGATTTTAAGGCCAATCTTAACAAATAAGCGCTGGTAAACGGGCCAATAAATACCGCGTCTTCTTTTATCTTTGGCCGGCTAACGCAAACCAGGGGAAAATCATCTTTAGTAATTTTTATCCAGGGAAAACTTTTATCATCTCGACCCAGGGTATTATACCTTGGTCGAAATTTTTTTATCAGTTCTGACTCGATTATCAGCGCTTCTGTCTCACTTGAACATATCTTAAAATCAATATTATGCATTTTGGAAAGCATAATTTTGATCTTGGGCTCTAAGCGCTCGGTCTTGCGAAAATATGAACTCAGGCGGTTTTTTAAGTTTGCGGCTTTACCGATATAAAGGATGTTATCGGAATCACTCTTCATGATGTAAACACCGGGCTTATTGGGAGCAGTTTTTAAAAACGCCTTGATATCCATTGCCAGCTATTTCTTATTTCGCCTATTTTCAATAAAAATCCTACACCTAGATATACGAGACTTGCTAAAGTAAGATTAAATAATAATCTTAAGACAAGTGCGCAATTCAGTAACAAAAATCTCTGGGATAACTCTAAGCTGACAACCATCACCAGGCTGGTTAAAAGTACTTTCAAAAGCGGTAAGCCGAAAATCTGGCGAAAATCAATTTCCGGAATATGCCTTTTTAAGTATTGGCAAAGCAGAATCAAATTCAAAGCCGCAGATATAGAGCTGGCTAAAGCCAGGCCGCCGACTTTTAACGGAATAGCTAAGATAAAATTTAACATAATGTTTACTAAAAGGCAGACCGAGGCAATCACCACTGGCCTGCGGGTATCTTCAAGGGCATAAAAGCAAACCAGGACAACCTTAACCGCGGCAAAGAAAAATAAACCCAAACCATAAAAAACAAGAGCCCAGCTGGTTATATCTGTTGAAAATGCGTTAAATTTACCTCTTTGAAAAACTATTTTTATTATTGGCACAGCATTCATGCAGATGAATATTGATAGCGGAATCATCACCGCCATAATTATTCTCATGGAAAAGCTAAAATTATCGATTAGCGTCGAGCGTTCTTTTTTTACTGCCAAGCCTGATAATTGCGGCAGCAGAGCGCTGGAAATGGAAAAAGCAAATATACCTATGGGAAACTGGATTATCCGGTTGGCATAATAAATTGCAGCAATTGCACCCTGGCCAACAAGGAAAGACAGGGAAGCAAATATTGTATCAACAAAAATATTGATCTCGTATACCGCAGAACCAAATAGGCGGGGCAAGAATAACTTACCCACTCTCTTTGAAAGCAGTTTAACCCCAGGATCTAATTTAAAATCAAAAAAGTTTCTCCAGGGAAGTATAGCTTTTCTATTTAACGCAGGAATTTGCCAAGCAACCTGTAAAATGCCGCCAACAATTACTGCCCAGGCAAGGCCAAGTGCTGGTTCTTTGAGTAGTTTGGCTGAAAAAACAGCTCCGAATATCAAGCTGATATTCAACAATACTGGCGCTATAGCGCTAGGCGCAAAATCATTGAATGAATTAAGTAGTGCCGTCTGGAATGCCACTAACCCGATTAATAAAATATAAAAGAATGTTATGCGCACAAGTTGTATAGCCAACGCTAATTTATTAATATCTGCGATAAATCCCGGAGCAATAAGCCGCACGAGAACCGGGGATAACATCTCAGCAACCAGCAAGATAAGAACTAAACTTATAATAACAATCTTAAATAAAAAGTGGGATAACTTTAAAAATTCATCTTTGCGATTTTGGGCGAGCAATTTTGAAAAAACCGGAACAAGAGTAGTATTCGTTGTTCCTTCGCCGACCAAATCCCGCAATAAATTAGGCAGGCGAAAAGCAACAATAAACGCCTGAATACTCGCGCCTGTGCCAAAAAAATAAGCGATTATTACATCCCGAAAAAAGCCGGTTAGCCGCGAGAGGAACGTAAGCCCTCCTAGTAGGAATGCTGAGCGCAGAACAGCGTGTTTAACAGAATGTAAATTATTGGTTGACATAAATTTCTATTTTTGGTATATTTGCTTAACTAAAATAAACCGTAAAAAGGAGTAAAAGTGCCACAACGAAAAGCTTCACTAAAAAGGCTGCGCGCCGATAAAACCAGACGCCTACGCAATATAAAAATTAAAACTGATCTTAAAAAAACCCTTAAAGGATTTAAGGCTCTTTTGGCTGACAACAAAAGGCAAGAGTTATTAGCTGCTTTGAAAAAAGCCTTCTCCAGATTGGATAAAGCAGCAGCAAAAGGGATAATCCATAAAAAAACAGCTTCGCGTAAAAAAGGGCGGTTGCATAAGAAATTTACCCTGATGATGAATGCCGCCGCTGGTAAAGCTTAACTATCAACAATTCTAAGGCCAAATCAGAGTTTAACCTGCCGGTCTTAATACTCACATCTGTTTCCAGAAATAACTCCAAATCACTTCTTAGAATATGCACCTTATCTTGGGCGTAAACATTCTTCCAATACCAGAATAAACCGCCTAAAATTTGCGGTGCTTGCTTGCCATCAGTCAATAGTTGCCGCAATATGCCCAGACAATGTGCAAGATTAGAGCTATCAACTATATTTCTGGCTAAGTCAAAAACGCGAATTTTACGCTCCTGCCGACAAAATATTTTAGCAACAGACTTTGATTGCCGAAGAAAGCTTATTAATTTATTTGCAGCCTTGCCTTCCTCTTCCCTGGCGCAAAAAACTATCCTTAAATAGCTGCTTTTATTTTTTAAAACCTCAACCAGATACTTATCCGCCAAGTCATTTAAAAAATCAACATTTCTTATAATTAAAAGCCGTTGTTTTACCTTTAACGGCAAACGCTCTACTATATGGCGCAAATCCTTCAGGGTTAAAACTTTCGCGTCTAGATCATCAATATTGAATTCTTTAAGATTCAAACATTGGCTGGAAAATTCTTTTTTAAGGAGGGAAATCTTATTGTCTTTGCTTAACTCATCATTTCCGCTAATGAAAAGAACATCTGGCCCTACCATGATTCGACTACTCTCTCCACAATTCTTCGCGCCAGATCCTCAACCGCATCTGCAACTGCCGCTGTTTCACTCTTAGCCCGGGGGCCTTGCATATAATAGGTAGTTTCGCCGGCAAAATTATTCTCCTGCCAAGCTTCACGGCCAGTCTTAGTATCAACTAATTTCATACTTATAAATATACTTACCCGGTACTCAGTTACTGTCTCATTATCATCCTGATACTGCAAGGCATCGCGGTTATATCTAGTAATCTCTGATTCTAAAACTAAATCTGCATTTTCTGTTTTAGCTACTTTTAAGTTGCCATCAAATAAGAACCGGTCAACAACAGCATTGGTTACCTTAGTCTCAAGCATCGGAAAATAGCTAATCAGCCGGTTATATTCGCTAGTTTCATTTGTGATGTCTATTTTATTGGCGAACGGTTTTATAAAGATGGTTGTGTTTTCCGGATAAATACTTGACCGGCTTGTATAGCCACAACCGGATAAATTAAAATACAAAATACCTAAAAATAAAACCCATAAAATGCGCTTACTCCAGATCACTTTTTCTTCTCCATTTTTAATAACCGCCCTTTGGCTTTTGCTGCCCAGATAGTATCCGGATAATTATCAATTACATTCTGATAATAAATCCGCGCACTCTCATAAGCATCTTGTTTTTCATAAAACACAGCTGCCTGGAACTGGCTTTCCGCTTCCCCTTGTTTAAGTTTAGTTATCTTGTCCTTTGCCTCCTGGCTTAACTGGGCATCGGGATGGGTTTTGACAAACTCCTCAAATTGCTGACGCGCCGAGGCGCTACTGCCTTGATCATAAGCTACGCCGCCAGAAAGCTTGGCTGTAACTACGGCAATCTGATATCTAGCCGGCTCTACCCACTCGCTCTGCGGGTAATCATCAATAACTTTCTGGAATGCGTCCCTGGCTTCATAGAACCGCTTAAAATTTATTAGGCCTAAGCCTAATTTATATTGGCTAGCCGAAGCAAATTTGCTGTAAGGAGAATTATCGATAACGCTCTTAAAGATATCTATAGGCGGCTCTTCACCACTCAAAACATTGGTCCAGGATTGAATTGCCTTACCTTCCAGGAAAGCATCGCCGATTTTATATTGAAGCTCAACCATCTCTAAGATTCTCTCTGAAAATGGATATTTCTCTATAGCCCGCTGATATGCCTTGTATGCATCGTAGGGCTTATTTAATTTTTCAAAACATTGCCCGACATAGTATTGGCCCTCTGCTGCCTCGCGGCTGCGCGGAAAATAACTGACTAATTTCTGCGCCTCGCGCAAGGCAATCGGATACTGGCCCTTATCAAAGTTCTCCTGGACCACAATTAACTGTAACTGGGAATTCTCTTTTGGGCTGTATTTAGGGTTTATCCAGCGTTTTGTCTCTGGGGTCCAGATCCAGAAGGCATAAGCATCACTCGCCCCAAAAGCACAAGCAAACAATATTAATAGAATGATAATTTTCTTATATCTATTCATTCTTGTAACTTTATCATAGCTAAGTTGTATTGTCAACCCTGACAACTTCAAGTCTCCTGCGTAATAATTCTATGCAAAAAATGAGTAAACAGTAGTAGGAGAGTATAAAAACAAGCGGAATATCGAAACCAACATAAAAATACGCCCCGGGAATGCGGCTTAAGAAATAGGCAATATTAACCAGGATGGCTACGGCCATTCCCGCAGTAGACGTAAACACTAATGCAGACACCGGAAAGATCATTGCCGAGATTAAAAAGACAGTACCAACCACCTGAATAAAGGTTACTGCCGGAACAATCAGGATATTCGCTAGAAGCGCTACTGGCGTTATTATTTTAAAGTTATAAATAATTATTGGCGCTACGCTTAGCCAGGCAGCAAACGAAACAGCAAAAGTAAAAATAATAAATCTAAACAAAGAATATAGCAGCAAATTAGAATCTGCTAATTCCTGGGCTTTTGTAATATGTGTTAATATTTTTATAAATACAGGGCTCAAACTTACAATGCCTAAAACAGCCAAGAATGAAAGCTGGAATCCAATATCAAATACATAACGGGGCTCAAAAAGCAACATCAAGAATGCTGCCAGGGATAGAGAGTTATATACGCCTACCTCGCGCTCGGATAATTTACCAATGATAATGAAGATTGCCATTATTGTTGCCCGCAAGACCGGTGACATCATTCCCGTCAGAATACAGTGTAATATGAGCGCCAATATTGTGATTATCAGCCGAAGACGCCTTTTAAAACCAATTGCCTTAAGAAAAAATATGATAATAAAGGCAATGATTCCAACATTCATGCCGCTGATTGCTAATATATGGGCTGTGCCGCTTTTTGCAAAAATATCGTTCAGTAGAAAATAACCGGATTCTTTACGGCCTAAAAGAATTGCAGAATAAAATGTTGCAGTTACCGTTGGAAGATAAGAAAAAAGCAAACTATTAAGTTTATCGCTTATATTATTTATATTTTTTAAAAAACCATATGTTGAATCTTGTGCCAGGATAGCTATATCATCTGCCTTGCTTACGTGAATTACATAATATATGTCCTGTCGGCGAAAAATTAAAGAAAAATCAAAACGGTTTTTATATATATTTGGCTTAGAATTAAAATTAAATGGTTTAGATACCTTGCCGCTTATTTTAATGTAATCAGCATATTTAATATTATCAGAGACGCCCGGTTTAACGCTAACTTGAACCTTGCCGCTAGCACTTATTGATAGCCCGGCAAGGCTCACAGATTTAAGTTTTATAGTAAAAATTTGCCTGGTCTTCCTCAATACTGGGCTGCCTATAACTGTCCCGGTTAATGTAACGTAAGCAGAACGATTATTAAGAATCCGGCTAATATCATTATTGTTTAGCGCGTTGCGATTTGCTAAAGTAGCCAGGCCGAGTGAGAAAAACGTAATGATAAGGAAAATTACAGACTTCGCGGGATTGGAAAGGAAAAATTTCAATAGCGTTAAGCCTGCGCAGCAACAAATCCAAGAAAAAAGAAAACTAAAATTAAATAGGCTCTGGCAATATATCCCTAAAATAAAAGAAATAACAATAACCGGCAGGATATTAATTTTGTTTAGACTTTGAGGAAAGCTTAATTTCAAGATAATGCTTTGATGCTTCGACAGGGCTCAGCATCAACCCTGAGCAGGGTCGAAGGGTTGATTAGATTAAAGAGGCTGGATTGATATACCTAAGATATCTTTTCGCCTTTAGCTACAACAGTAATCCCGCTTTCTGTAACAAAGAAACGCTTCTTATCTTCGCCAGGATTATAACCTATCTCCATGTGCTGAGGGATCAAGACATCCTTATCGATAATTGCTTTCCGTACCCGGGCATAACGGCCAATATCCACTCCTTCCATCAACACAGAATCTTCAACAAGCGAAAAACTGTTAACCCGGACATTCGGAGAGAGAACTGATTTTAGAACTCTTCCTCCGCTGACAATCACGCCGTTAGATAGCAGAGATTGAATTGCCTCGCCTTTACGCGAAGGATCCCATGAGCCATCATATACTGTCTTTGTCGGAGGGAACTGTTCCTGGAATGTCCTTATTGGCCATTCCTGGTCATAAAGATTAAATGTCGGAGTGACTTGAATTAGGTCCATGTTTGCTTCGTAATAAGCATCCAGAGTCCCAATATCTCTCCAGTATTCACCATACTTTTCATATTTATTAAAATCATAAGCAAAAACTCTTTTCTTCTTAAAAATAGTTGGAATAATATCCCGGCCAAAATCATGATTAGAATTTAATCCGGCATCTGCTGATAAAATCTCCTTGATTATTGCACTTGAGGCAAAATATATTCCCATAGATGCATAAACCTGCTTGTTATCATCAGGAATAGTTTTAGGCTTTCTGGGCTTTTCCTCAAAACCAACAAGCTGGCCGTTTATATCTACTTCACATACGCCCAAATGTGCAGCTTTTTCCTTTGGCATCCTGACTACGCCTAAAGTAAAGTCTGCATTCTTATCCTCGTGAAAACGGACCATATTGCGATAATCCATTTTATATACGTGGTCGCCAGCTAGAATAAGACAGTGCTCTGGTTTCTCATTTTCTACGATATAGATATTTTGATATATGGCATCAGCCGTGCCTTTATACCAGCTCTCGCCGACTCTATGCTGAGCCGGTACAACATCTATATAGCTGCCTAAATGAGGGGCAAAAATATTCCAGCCTAATCTAATATGGCGCGATAAAGAAATTGAGCGATACTGGATTAATACATGAATCTTATGAAAGCCGGAATTCAGACAATTGGAAAGCGAAAAATCAATAATCCGGTATACGCCGCCAAAAGGCACAGCTGGTTTAGCCCGGTCGCGGGTTAAAGGAAAAAGCCTTTCTCCTTTTCCGCCAGCCATAACAAAAGTTATAATTTTTGATGGGTCCATATTTTATTTTAGTTTTGTATCAATTATAATTTTATCACTTTATTTCTAAAAGTGCGCTAATTATTTTATTATTAAATATTGTTTAATACTATCTAGTTTTTTTTGACCAATGCCCTGGATATCTCTTAAGCCAGAGATATCCGAAAAAGAACCGTGTGTTTGACGATATTCAATAATCCTTGAAGCTATCTCCGGGCCGATGCCAGGAAGACGCTCTAATTCTTCCTGGCTTGCCTTATTTAAATCTAAGGCTATAGGCCTTGCTTGTTCTTCTATGCGTGTACAATTATAGAACGTCCGGGTAACTGGTAATTTCTTCAATAAATAATTTATAGTAATGCCAGACAAAATTAAGGCCGCTAAAAACCAAAGAAGAAATCTTTCCTGCCGGCTGAGATTAATCATAAAACCGGTTAATTATCGATAAGAATACCTTGGCTAAATGCGGGTCAAACTGTGTGCCGGAGTTATCCTGTAATTCTTTTATCACTGCCTGCTTAGACAGCTGCTTGCGATAAACCCGGTCTGAAGACATCGCATCAAAAGAATCAGCAATGGCAATTATGCGCGCACCCAAAGGAATCTGGTCTTTCTTTAAGCCTTGAGGATAACCTTTCCCGTCGTATCTTTCATGATGATGTAAAATCATTCCTTTTTCTTCTTGTAAGAATTTTAATGGTTCTAAGATATTTACGCTTTTTACCGGATGAGTCTTAATCACTTCGTAATCCTTCTCGCTTAATCTCCCCTCATAGAATAAGATGCTATCCTTAATCCCGATTTTTCCGATATCGTGTAGTTTTGCAGCGCGTTCAATAGTATCAACAATGTGTTCAGGCAAACGCAACTCCTTTGCCAACTCAACAGAATATTTGGTCACTCGGCTAGTATGGCCATAGGAGTAATGGTCCTTTGCTTCTTGGCTCAAGATAAGAGCCATAATCGCGTCCAGTTCGCTTTCTTTTAAGATATCCTTAGTAATAGTTAACTCACGGTTAATTCGTTCCAGCCTATGCCGGTCCCTTAATTCAGCAATCCAGAGATAACCTACACAAAACAAAGCAATGGTTAGCGACCAGGCAATAGATATAATATCAGTCTTAGGGTAATAAAAAATTGTGATAAGCCTTAAGGCAATCAAGCTGAAAAGAAAAATAAGCACCCATAATTTAAATCCCTGGTTGGCCAGAATATTTGCCACTGCCTTGCCAATAGAACTTTTATAGGACATATTGAATTCTCTGTTAAATTACAATATTGACTAATTTATCTTTAACTACAATTATATTCTTTATCTGTTTAGCGCCAAGCCAATTTTTTATTTTCTCATCGTTTAGCGCTAGTTCTCTTACCCGTTCTTCTGGCGAATCAACTTCTATATCTATTTTTGAGCGTAATTTACCATTAATCTGGATAATAATCGCAACAGTTTCAGTTCTTATTAAATTTTCATCGAAAGTCGGCCAGATAGCTTTGGAAACAGGAGATTTTCCGCCGAGCATCTGCCACATTTCTTCACAGATATGCGGAGCAATTGGCGCTAGTAATAATACAACTGTCTTCACCGCCAAAAAAACTTCTGCATCTTTGCGTTTATTATCTGCAACCTCTTGATAGATTGCATTCACCAATTCCATAAGGCTGCTAATTGCAGTATTAAATTTAAAGTTCTCCAAGTCAGATGTAACTTTTTTTATGGTTTGATGGGTTTTGCGTAGTAAAGCTGAAATTTTATCTTTCTCAGACTTTTCTACTACAGTTCCACTAATTTGCGAAACTAAAGTCCATACCCGGTTTAAGAATTTCCAGCTGCCTTCTATCGCCCGCTGGCTATATTCGAGCTCAACCTCAGGTGGCGCAGCAAAAAGTATAAAAGTGCGCAGCGTATCCGCCCCGTATTCATTAATCACGCTGTCCGGGTCAATTACATTGCCTTTGGATTTAGACATCACTATACCGTCTTTTAACACCATACCTTGCGTGAGCAGGCGATTGAACGGCTCTGAAAAATCAACTAGTTTTAGGTCTTTTAGAAATTTTGTAAAGAAGCGCGCATAAAGTAAATGCAAGATTGCATGCTCAATGCCGCCGATATATTGATCAACAGGCATCCAGTATTTGGCATCCTCTTTTTTAAAAGGCGCAGAATCAAAATCCGGAGAGCAGAAACGCAGAAAATACCATGAAGAATCAATAAATGTCGCCATTGTATCAGTGTCCCTCAGGGCCTTAGCATTACATTTTGGACACTTTGTATTCACAAATTCCTTAACCTTTGTTAACGGAGAGCCTTGTTCGCCAGATATCTTAATTTTCTCTGGCAGTTTCACTGGCAAATCATCATCCGGTACTGGAACAACACCGCATCTGTCGCAATAAATAATCGGTATAGGCGTACCCCAATAACGCTGGCGCGATATCAGCCAATCACGCAGGCGCCAATGTGTCTGAATTTTACCAATACCTGTACTCTGCATCCAATCGGCGATTCTTACCTTTGCCTGATTATTGTCTAAGCCATCAAACTGGCCAGAGTTTACTTGAATCCCATCACCTTCATAAGCCTCGCTAAGTTGGTGTTCACTTAGCGGTTCTTGGTTTTGGGGTTGGATAACTATTCTTAGGGGCAGGTTATGTTCTTTGGCAAAAAGAAAATCACGCTGGTCATGAGTTGGCACAGCCATAATTGCGCCTGTACCATATTCCATCAAACAATAATCTGCAATCCATATCGTAATCTGTTCATTATTTACCGGGTTAATCGCGGTTATACCTTTTATTTGCACGCCGCTTTTTGTCTGGGCGGCATCTACGCGTTCGGTCCTTGATTTTTGTTTTGCTTTTTTGATATAGAGCTCAACCTCTTTTAAATTTGATATTTTGTCTTTTAGCTTTACCGTAATTGAATGCTCTGGTGCAAGCACAATGTAGGTTGCGCCAAAAATAGTGTCAACTCTCGTCGTAAATACATTGATTGTCTCTCCAGTCTCCTTAATTTTAAAATATATTTCAACACCCTGGCTCTTGCCAATCCAATTCTCCTGCATGCTAATTACCCTGGCCGGCCAATTGTTTAGTAATTTTAAATCATCTAAAAGAGCTTCTTTGTAATCAGTAATTTTTAAAAACCACTGCTCTAGTTCTTTCTGCTCTACTTGGGCTTTGCAGCGCCAACAGCCCCCCGAAACTACCTCTTCATTAGCCAGGGTTGTAGCACAACTTGGGCACCAATTAACTGTTGCCGGTTTTCTGTAAGCTAAACCGCGCTCAAACATCTTTAAAAATATCCATTGATTCCATTTGTAATAATTGGCATCGCAAGTAACAATCTCTCTTTGCCAATCATAAGAAAAACCAAGTCGGCGCATCTCCTGGCGCATCCAATCAATGCATTTATAAGTCCAGGCTGCTGGGTCGGTTTTGTTTTTAATTGCGGCATTTTCTGCTGGTTGACCAAAGGCATCAAAGCCTATAGGGTGAATAACGTTTAAGCCTTGCATCCACTTAAACCGCGCCACTACGTCAGCAATAGTGTAGTTACGCACATGGCCCATATGCAGCTTGCCAGATGGATAGGGAAACATCTCCAGGCAGTAAAATTTGGGATGAGCAGAAGAAGGTAGGCTACGGAACGTATTATTCTCCTGCCAGAATTTCTGCCACTTTTCATCAATTGTTTTAAAATCGCAAGCCATAGTTTTAAAATGTTTTGTTAATATTCATTTAATTCTATCAACAATCAAAACAAAAGTCAACTTAACTACAAACTTAACTTCGTATGCAACAAATAGATAGGTAAAATTTTGCTTGTTAGGTAAAGATTGACAAAACCAGGGGGCGATGTTATTATTTTTACAAAGAAGGCGGTGTTCTTAAAGAAGTGGTGGAGCTGGCGGGAGTCGAACCCGCGGCCTTCTCAATGCCATTGAGACGCGCTCCCAGCTGCGCTACAGCCCCATAGTTTTAAAACTATAACATCTATGAATAAAGCTGTCAATAAAATTAAAGGTACAACGGCTTTTGCATTCATTGAAATTTGTATCGGAGGTTTTACGTTTTTCTCTATTCTTTCTTCGTTTTTAATGGGTT
>JAGVEL010000002.1 GCA_020058285.1 Candidatus Omnitrophota bacterium | reverse complement strand
TATTCCGTAAGTTATGCGCTCATTGAGGAGGTCAGCTTAAAATGGGTTTTATACAATTGTTCAGGTCAGGTGGTTTTACGATATATATTCTTTTATTATGTTCTATTTTATCAGTGGGAATTATCCTGGAAAGATTCTTGTATTTCCGCCATCGTTCCAGAGTAAAAAGAAAAGAGTTTATGAATGACATAAGAAGGCAGTTAGAAGCAGGGAATACTAAGCAGGCCTTAGAAATATGCCGTACTGTTGATACACCTTTTTCTACTGTTGTTTTTGCTGGCTTAAGTTTTTTTGGCCATGATGAAAAAGTGATATCCAATAATATGGAGCGTGAGATAGTTATCGAAACAACTATACTCGAGAAGCATACCTCCATAGTCGGAACAATCGGCAGCGTTGCAGTGTATATTGGCCTTTTCGGAACTGTCCTGGGAATAATTCGGGCGTTTTTTGATATTTCCTCATCAGGCTCCGGCGGAATAACTGTGGTTATCAATGGAATATCCGAGGCCTTAGTCTGTACCGCTGCCGGGCTTTGTGTTGCTGTTCCGGCAGTTATTGCTTACAATTATTTTATTAAAAGAATAGATGATTTTGTCAAGGATATGGAATTAGCTGCATCTGAGGCAATGGATTTAATAACCATTAAGAAAAAATGAATCAGAACCCCAGAAGGCAGAAATTAATCGCTGAAATAAACATAACTCCGTTTACCGATGTTATCTTGGTACTGTTGATAATATTTATGATAACTACACCGCTACTTATCCAATCAAGTATAAAGGTAAAGCTTCCCAACGCTCCCAGCGCAACGCCAATAAAAAGTTTCCGCAACGAAGTAGGTATTACTTTGACTAATGAAAATTTAATATATTTGGATAATGAGCTGGTTAGCAAAAAAGATTTAAAAGAAAAAATAGACAAGTTACGTAAAAATAATTCTAATCTCGGGGTAATTTTACTTTCCGATAAGTTAGTTTATTTTAAAGACCTTGTTAGCATTCTTGATATCTTGAATGAGTTAGGTATTAAAAATCTAAATATTATGGCTAAGACAGAAGAATAAGAAAGGAGAAACGTGCTATGCCAGGTTTAATGAATGCAACTTTGTTTGAGGTTTGTGCAATTTGGGCAGTTTTAGGTATTGCGTTTTTAGGTTTAGGTTATGCTCTAATGCTCAGGAGCCAGATTTTAAAAAAGGACAAGGGTACGCCTTTAATGCTTGAGGTGTGGAACGCAATACGTACTGGCGCTGATGCTTATTTACGCCGGCAATTAAAAAGCATACTGCCTTTAATTTTAGTTCTTACCGGAGTTTTATTTTTCTCGGTTTATATAATTCCTCCCAGTGAAGAGGCGTTAGCCCGCTTTTCTAATCTTAGCTCGGATATGGTGCGGTTTGTTGTCGGTATCGGCCGGGCTTTAGCCTTTGTAATGGGTGCATCATTTTCTTTGATGGTCGGGCAATTCGGTATGCGTATGGCTGTAGAAGGAAATGTGAGAGTGGCAAATGCTGCACGCACCAGTTTTTCTGAAAGTTTAAAGATTGCTTATAGAACCGGCACGATTACCGGTATGCTTACTGACGGTTTAGGCCTTTTAGGTGGAACAATCATTTTTATTATCTTTGGCTTAGCCTCTCCGGATGTACTTTTAGGTTTTGGTTTTGGTGGAACATTGTTAGCGTTATTCATGCGTGTCGGCGGTGGTATTTATACAAAAGCAGCAGATGTTGGCGCAGACTTAGTCGGAAAAGTTGAGAAGAACATTCCCGAAGACGATCCTAGGAATGCCGCGGTTATTGCTGATCTTGTCGGCGATAACGTAGGCGACTGCGCAGGTATGGCTGCGGATATATTTGAATCTTATGAGGTAACTATTGTCGCAGGTTTAATCTTAGGCCTTGCCTTAGTGTCTTTAACCGGCGAGATTAAATGGATTATTTTTCCTCTTCTTGTGCGTGGTATCGGTGTTATTTCTTCAATTATCGGAACGTATCTGGTGAAGGGCAGCAAGAAAAAGAATGCAGATGCCATGAGCAGCATTAACCTGGGTTTTCGCGCCTCGGCAGCGATTTCTATTGTTGCATTTTTGTTTTTAGCTCATTTTTATATGCATGAATGGCGGGCATTTTTATCAGTGGCTGCAGGTATTCTTTTGGCTATCGTCATCGATGAGATTACAAAATATTTTACTCATACGCATCATCCGCCGGTAAAAGAAATTGCCAAGTCTTCTAAGATTGGCGCTGCAACAGTAATCTTACGCGGTTTAGCAATTGGTTTTGAATCATCTGCCTGGCAGTTGCTGGTAATTGCTATGACAATTCTCGCTGCTGTTTTAATTTACTGGGGTCAGCCTGTAGTTTATATTCTCTACGGAGTGGCGATGACTGGTATAGGCATGCTTACCTTAACCGGCAACAATGTTGCAATGGATTCTTTCGGCCCGATAGCTGATAATGCCAATGGTATAGGTGAGATGGCTCATCTTGAGCCGAAAGCCCGCCAGATTATGGCTGATCTTGATGCTGTTGGTAATACTACCAAGGCAATTACAAAAGGAGTGGCTATTGGCTCGGCAGTTATTGCTGCTGTATCATTGTTTGGTTCATTTTTAACTGATGTTACAAAAGTCCAGGCGCAGATGGGTATTAGCGAGGCTTTGCGTCTTTTGAGCACCGGCATTCGTATTTCTGAGCCGAGTGTATTCGTTGGCATGCTTATTGGCGCAGCAATTCCCTGTTTATTTTCATCTTTAACTATTAATTCCGTTGCCCGGGCTGCGTCGTTGATTGTAGAAGAAGTGCGCCGGCAATTCCATACTCCGGGAGTAATGGAAGGTACGGTTAAGCCGGATTACAAAAAAGCAGTAGATATTTGTACTATTGCTGCCCAGAAAGAACTTATTGGCCTGGCGTTGATTGCAGTGTTAAGCCCGATTTTAATCGGTATGCTCTTAGAGGTAGAGGCATTAGGCGGATTTCTCGCTGGAGTAATTCTCGCCGG
>JAGVEL010000045.1 GCA_020058285.1 Candidatus Omnitrophota bacterium | reverse complement strand
GAAAACATTCTGCGGATATGCCGTTTCGCCCCTTCGTGAATTATTACCTTAATATCCTGTTTTGAACTGAGAAAAGAAATCTTAGCCTGGCCGGTACGCTTGCCATCAAGGATAACTCCGCCCTCTAAACAAAGCTTATCTTTATCGTTTAGTCCGCGGTCTATGTTGACTATATATTGCTTCTCTACTAAGAAGCGTGGATGCATCAAACGAAATGCCAAATCTCCGTCATTGGTAAGAATTAAAAGGCCAGAACTTTCTTTATCTAATCTACCTACGGGAAAAAGTCGTTTGAAATCTTCAGGCAGGCAATCAAAAATTGTCCGGCTGGCAAATCTGTCTTTACGCGTGGTGACTACACCTGTGGGTTTATTGAATAAGATATATTGTTTTTCGCTAAATTCTATTTTTTTGCCGTCAACGCTGATATTGTCTTTTAGGGGATCTACAGAATAAGCGGGTTCACTTACCTTGCAATTATTTACAAAAACCTGGCCAAGTTTCACTAAATCAAACGCTTTCCTTCTTGAGCACAGCCCGCTTCTGGATAAAAAAACTTGGAGGCGCATTTATAAATTTGACTGGATTTGACGCAAGGCCTCATAAACAACTATTGCTACAGATGCCGAAACATTAAGCGAATCAACCTTGCCGAACATCGGAATTCCAATTTTTAATTCGCTTGCTGACTTGAAATCCGCACTCAATCCTTTATCTTCGCTTCCAAAAATTATTGCGCAAGGCCGCTTATAGCAAACTTGCCAATAATTAGATTTGGCTTCAGGAGTTGCAAGGATGAGTTTAATATTTTTTTGTTTTAACCAGCTAATTGTTTCTTCAGTGGTTGCCTCAAAACAATCGAGGCAAAAACAAGCACCAAGGCTGGCGCGAATACAATTCGGATTATATATATCTGTTGGGCAGTTGCAGGCAATTAGCGCCTTGATACCCGCAGCATCACAAGTGCGCATAATCGCCCCCAAATTACCCGGTTTTTCAATATTTTCCACTACTACCAAAATAGAATCTTTTCCAACTGTTAAGTCGCCCAGGGTCTTTCGCCGCTGCCGGGCTATACCAATAACTCCTTCCTTTCTCTCTCCAAATGCAATCTTTGAAAAAACCGAAAGGTTTGTTTCAAATACTAGTTTAGCCTGATTGAGAAAATTATTTGCCAAAATTACTGTTTTCTTTGAATCGAGAAGTTCTGGACAATAGTAAATACTTTCTATTTCAATTCCTTTTAATAGCGCTAACCTTAGCTCTCTAAAGCCTTCAATGAGCATTAAGCCAGACTCATCTCGAAAAGAACGCTTACGTAATTTAATTAACCGATTTATCTTGGGGTTATGGATGCTTGCAATAATATTTGTTTTCATACATCTCAATTCTAGCACCGCAAATAAAAAGAGGCAAGTTAACTGACAACATTAGCAGATAACCTTGCCTCTTTAAAAGATGAAAAAAATTATTTTTTAAGCTTGCTGGCTACATCTTTGCCGACAACTCTCCAGCACTCATGGCTACCGCTCGGAGCTTTAGCCACAATAAAATTTCTTCCGCTTTTTTCCACTAAGCGATATTCGGTTGCCTTAAATTTTTTCTTGCTCTTTACGTCAAAGAATTCCATTTCCTGCATTGAAGCCTCCTTTTTTTAAATCGCTAAAACGCAAAATTAGTTTTTATTATTTCTAAACCGCTAGACCGCAAAAGTTTTTTATTTTGCGGCCTTTGCGGTGTTAAATTTATTGTCAAACAGCTTAGCGGCTTTGCGGTTACTCGCTAATTATACCAAACTTCTTAAGTTATGCAATAAATTAATTAATTTAAACCCTACCCTTAACCGCCTCTATCCCCGGGCGGTCCATTTTTAATTTTCTAAAAAATTCTTTCCAGGGAAAAAATTCTCCCGGGCACTCTGTTCTTGCGCCTCTTACCTGGCCATGGCCGATAATATTTTTTTCCGGAATATGATAATATTTTCTTAAGGTGTTCACCAGGGCACAAAGGGAATCCATTTGTTTCTTGGTCGGAGGCTGTTCGCTAAGATTACCTACAAGGCAAATACCGATTGCCTGATAATTCATCCCATCAGCCTTACAATGTGCGCCATCTTGCTGCTTAATCCAGCGCGGAGAAACCTCAATCTGACCGTCGGTTTTACCTTGCGAGCCGTTATCTATTAAAAATTGATAACCTAACCCCTCTAAAAATCCTCTGCGTTTATGCCCGGTATTAATACTTAAGGCATTACCAATATCTGTCGCGCTGTGATGAATTATAATGTACTTCCATTTCCGGCTCGGATAAAGAGGAATAATTGAGGTTATTGCTCTAGCATTCGGAATAACTAACTTCTGGCCCATTTCTAGTTTTGAGATATCTTTTATATTATTTGTCCGGGCAATATCATCAATACTTACGCTGTACATCTTGCTTATCCGCCACATCGTTTCACCCGGAGCAACTTCATGAACAATTGTACCTCGGCTAATTGCAGCTTCGGTCTTG
>JAGVEL010000011.1 GCA_020058285.1 Candidatus Omnitrophota bacterium | reverse complement strand
AGGTAGCGCTTTCTTTTTTTTGGCATTTAGAAGGTACTGAATTTAATTACTGTGCCTCAATGCCAGTAGATACCGAAGCCTATTGTACGTAGCATGGCACGCAGATACCCTTTTTTCTCTCATACGGACTGCATGGCCGGCAAGGCGGCGGCGGTGGTGGCGGTGGCTCATTAGGGTCAGTAACAACTAATGTAACGGTTTCAAAATCTTGATTACCACAAGTATCTGTAACAGTAAAAGTCACACTATAGCTACCAAGCTGATCACACCTTGGCACCCAACCAAAGCGATATCTGTTTGGCGTCTCTTGGTAAAAGCCTGCTCCTTGCGGTAAACCGCTTGCTGAAAAAGTCAAGACATTATTTTCAGAATCAGTTGCGGTTATATAAAAATACATAATATTGCCCTGACAACCCATCACAGAGTGATAGCCAACTGGCGCTAAAACAGGTGCTGAATTTCCTCCAACCGTTATAGTAATAGTTTGAGGATCAGATAACATACCATGCGCATCAGAGGCACGGAATGTTATATTATATGCTCCGGCTTGTGAACATCCAGGAGTCCAGCTAAACACTCCAGTAGTAGTATTAAAACTTGCTCCAGCGATATCCGGATAATGGAAAAATCCAGCAATAGTATCGCCATAATCGGGATCTGTAGCTGAAACAGTAAACTGGAGATTATTGCCGACATTAATTGTTTTATTGCCAATGGAGTTAAGCACTGGCTTATGGTTTAATGTTGCCTCTGCCCCAAAGCTGCCACCATAAGCGCCCATATTTATTTTGGATCCATTTGGCATCGGTTCTTTATCATAAAAAGTACTGGCATCGCCAGCATCAACACAAAGAGAATTCAAGGAATTTAAGTGATAATCATCTGTTGCAATACTAACAAAATTTGGCTCTTCTGAAATACTGCCTGAACCAGGATTTAAACCAGGTGAATAAAAACCCGGAATTAATCCTTGGTAGGGGTTATGTCCATATACATTATTATAATTTAATGAACCATTAAAATAGACATTCGCATCCTTAGTAATTTTTCCGGGAAAAACATCCATGCCCCCAATTATATTATTCTCAATTGTTCCGCCCACAGTATTAGGCCCGCTATCAGACCAAAGAAGACGAATGGCACCGCCAAGCGAAGTAGTTATAGTATTATTAATGATAGTCGGTGATAAACATCCTTGCAGGCTAATAGCCTTAAAGCATGCAATAAAAATGTTATTTTTAACTGTGGCATTTGAGCCGACTAAAACAACTGCCGAGTTTGTGACATTAGAGTTATTTTTTATAGTGAAACCTTCGAGGCTGGCATTATTTACTGAACTGAATTTTATACAGCCGTCATAGCCATTACAGTCTATGATTGTACTTGTCGGCCCAGATGCGCTTTTTAATTTAATCTCTTTATTAATATCTATATCAAACGCTTTATTCATTACGTATGTACCCGCAGAAACAACAATAGTATCGCCAGCCTGAGCTTCTGTAATCGCTTCCTGAATTGTAGTATATGTCTGCGGAACAAGTATTGTTGGCAAAAATACCTCTAAGGCTGGATCGCCAATGAGATTTAAATCATAGGCGCACCATAACAAATAATTACCATAATCCATAAAAGGTATTGCCTCTTCTTTTGCATACTGATTTGCCTGGCCTAAACCAAATATCTGTTTGCCAAATATTGCACCCCAGAAGTTTCTGGAAAAAAATTGAGAAGGGCCATATGTGCTAGAGCCAGACCCCCAGCCATATCTGGAATTAACCACAAGGGCAACTGCGCCATAAGCGCCCATAACTAAATGCTCTGCAATACTGTCGTATTGCAGAGTACAATTACAGCCATGTTCAGGATCCATTGCATCCCGGTTATCAAAAGAACCAGAATAACAAGCAACGCTAGTACCAATAAAATATTTATTATTAGTAAGGCTGTCTGCGTCAGAAATTAACATCTTCATTAGCGTGTCTACCTTACCATGCCCATCACCATTAATTAAATGAATACCGGCGTTAATCCTATCAGTAAGATCACCAATCGGCCAACAATTGCACTGCCTGATATGATTTGGATCATTTGGATCAACAAACTCATAATCATAAAGAGTAGCATTATTGTCCAATCTATCATCAAAGCCATTTGTGAGAAAAGACCACTTAGCGCTGCCTTTTTTTATCTCATTACAGTCTTCAGTAGCCAGGTTTAACTTCCAGTCCCGTGGATCGTATGGATACCCTACCCCTCCCAACGCTTCTCCGGCTTGCTGGGTATTATAAAGATAGGGATCGCGAGCTTCTTTTCTGGCTTCGTAATCTAAGGTTTTGCGCACAAAATTGGAAATTTCATCCCTAGAATCAGCTGGCGCCCTGCCAACATAAACTTCAGCAATTAAATCAGGGCCATCATTATATTCTCCGTAATAACCATTGGCATTATCGTCAAAAGTACCATCTAAACAAGCATAATATAAATCTGAAGCAAGAGCGTCATCATAGGGATTTCCATAGCGATCTGTGTGGGCCATAAAATATATATCATATAATTGCCTTACAGGTACGATTGGCTCTTGGGTTTCGCCACCGACATAAGCACCGTCAGCATCACCAGCTAAAAGCACATATTTTGTACCCCAACGATTATAAGCATCCTGAATGAAACGCCGAATCTTATATTGATTATCAACAACACCGCTCGGAGGCCTATCTTGCGGGTTAGCTGGATAATTAGCATAAATACTTTTTAGCGTATTTGGATCGTCAACAAGAACAACTATTGCAGTCATTCCTTTATCTCGATGATGCTGTGCTAACGCCTCCAGGTTGTTTAAACCAGGAGTACCAGCCAAATATTGATTAGTAATAATCACATACTCATATGGCCCGTTTAAGGTAAGAAGTGGGTTTGGACTAAGTTTTTCCTGTGAGAATGTTTGCGGCACATCTTTTGTGTTATCCACAAATTTTAAAACTCTGTTTAAATCAGCTGGGTCTGATCTCTTGGATATAGTAGCAGTATTAGTACTGGGTTTTGCAACTACATCAGCCAGAGTCACAACTAATTGCGCAGTTGAATAATAGGTAAGCGTATTTTGAACCGGGTTATAACGAACAGGGAAAAGATTAAGGATAGCTATCCTATAACCGCACATACCTTGCTGGGAAACCAATTTAACATCAACCGAGGGGTAAAGTGCATCAGTCGAATATATAGTCTGTTCAGGCGAAGTCGGCAATAGGTCTTGTTGTTGGCTTAAGGGGTATGGCTTTTGCGCTGGTGCTATCAAATGGGTTAGCCTTATCTCTTGAGGGTTACCCCAGGTAACAGAAGCTGAAATGTATTTCTTTCCATCTGGAATGTAAACCTTAGCTCCTTTAACTGGAAGCAAAGGCGTTGCAGTCTTGCTAAAGTTAGGCAAACCACTAATCGTAACAGTGTTATAAACTGTGCTGTCAATGGTTACCTCGCCTACAACCGGTTGCTTAAAATTATAATTCAGGATAATCTCGTTATCTGCGCTAAAACAGGTTGAAACGGCTAAAAAAACAAAGATTACCGCTATTATAAATAATTTTACGGTTCTCATGATCGCCCCCTCTTTTTTATTTTTAATCCTCTTCAAATTAACCTAATGGCTATTGCGCCGACTCTTGTCTGCAAAGGCCTTTCTTCCATTCCCAATAAGTACAAGTACGGCTTGGCCTAGGAGTTGGGTCAGTAACATATATAGTCATAGTTTGACGATCAGAAAGCATTCCATACTCATCATATGCGCGGAATGTCATATTATATGCTCCGACTTGTGAATACTCAGGAGTCCAGCTAAATACTCCAGTAGTAGTATTGAAACTCATTCCAGTGAGCATCGGGTAATAGATAAATTCAACAATAGCATCACCGTCAGGATCAGTAGCTGAAACAGTAAATTGGAGATTATTGTTGAAATTAACTGATTTATTGCCAACAGGATTAAGTACTGGCTTGTGGTTTAACGTTGCTTCTCCTCCAAATGTATTACCATAAGCGCCCATATTTATTTTTAGTCCATTCGGCATAGGCTCTTTATCATAAAAAGTACTGGAATCACCAGCATCAACACAAACAGATCTCCAGGAATCTAAATGATAATCCCCTGCAGTACTAACAAAATTCGGCTCTTCTGAAATACTGCCTGAGCCAGGATTTAAGCCGAATGAATAAGCACCTTCGGCTATTGCCCCAGGCATAAACCAGTGAACATTATTAAAGTCTAGTAACCCAGTAAACGAAACAGAGTTATCCTTAAAAACACCTGTGCCATAAGTAAACTTTCCACCATTAAGAATATTATTTTTTATTGCTCCGCCTACGGTATTGGGCCCACTATCAGACCAAAGAAGGGAAACGCCGCTATACGCACCAATAACAGTATTATTAATAATAGTCGGTGAGGTGCAGCCTTGCATACTAATAGCGCTCGGGCAATTAGTAAAAATATTATTTTTAACTGTGGCATTGGAGCCGACTAAAACAACTGCCGAGTTTGTGCCACCAGCGTTATTTTTTATAGTGAATCCTTCGAGGCTGGCATTATTTACTGAACTGAATCTTACACAACCGTTATAACCGTTACAATCAATAATTGTACTTGTCGGCCCAGATGCACTTTTTAATTTAATCTCTTTATTAATATCTATATCAAATGCTTTTGTCATTACGTATGTACCTGGAGCAACAACAACAGTCTCACCAGCTTGAGCTGCGCTAATCGCAGCCTGAATTGTAGTATATGGATGCGGAACAAGCCTTGTTGGTAAGAATACCTCCAAGGCTGGATCGCCAAAGAGATTTAGATCAAGAGCACACCAGCGTATATAATCACCACCCATAAAGGGTATTGCCTCTTCTTTTGAATACTGATTTGCCTTACCTAAGCCAGATATCTGCTTACCAAATATTGCACCCCAGAAGTTTCTGGAAAAAAATTGAGAAGGACCATTTGTACTCCAGCCATCACCCCAACCATATCTGGAATTAGCCACAAAGGCAACTGCGCCATGTTCACCCATAACTAAATGCTCAACAACACTGTCATATGGCAAAGTACAATTGCAGCCATTTTCAGGATCCATAAAATCCCGATTATCAAAAGAACCAGAATAGCAAGCTGGACTGGTACCAATGAAATATTTAGTATTAGTAAGGCTGTCTGCATCTGAATTGGACATCTTCATTATTACATCTACGTCACCATGCCCGTCAGCATTAATTAAATGAACATTATTATTAATTATTCCCATAATATCTGTTTTGTCCCAACAATCACACTGCCTGTTATAATTTTGATCCACCCATTCAAAATCATAAAGAGTAGAATTATTATCCAACCTGTCTTCAAATCCGTTAGTGTAATAAGACCACTTACCGCTGCCTTGTTTTACCTCATTACACTCATAAGTAGAAAGGTTTCGCTTCCAGATCTGATAAACTTCTGGATAGCCTATTGCTCCCAATGCTTCTCCGGCTTGTTGAGTATTAAAAAGATAGGGATCGCGAGCTGTTTTCCTGGCTTCATAATCTAAGGTTTTCCGGACAAAATTAGAAATTTCAGTTGAAGTATCAGCTGGCGCCCTGCCAACATAAACTTCAGCAATCAAATCAACATCCCAGCCATCTTCACCATCATGATTCTCTCCGTAATAACCATCCGCATCATTGTCAAATGTACCATCTAGACAAGCATAAAATAAATCTGAAGCAAGGCCATTATCATAATATGGGTCTCCCCCTGTCGGATCGTATAATTGCCTTACAGGTACAATGGCTGCTTGGGGATCTTGATCGATAGGATCAGCATCACCAGCTAACAGAACATATTTTGTACCCCAGCGAAGATAAGCATCTTTAATAAACTGTCTAATGCTAAATTGGTGATCAGGAACGCCGTTTGGAGGAACACCTTCACTGCCGGCGTTATACCAGTTATAGATACCACTATTACCTTCACGAGCATCAGTTGTGACAACAATTGCAGTCATTCCATTATGATTTATACGATAATTTCTTAACGCTTGAAGGTTGTTTGGGCCAGGAGTATCGTATAAAGCGTGATCAGTAATAATTACATAATCAAAAGGACCGGTTATGCCCAAGGGTGGTTGCGGCGGCCCTTTCTGCTCTGCAGGTAATGTTTTAGGCACATCTTCTTTGTTATCCACAAAATTTAAGACACGGTCTAAATCAGCTTGATCTGTTCTCTTGGGGGCATAAGAAGTGGATTTTTCAGTTGAGTCAGCAAGGGTAACAATTAACTGCGCACTTGTATACGAGATTATTGTATTTTGAACCGGGTTATAACGCACAGGATAAAGATTAAGTATAGCTATCCTATAACCGCACATTCCTTGCCGAGAAACTAACTTAACATCAGTGGCAGGGTATAATGCGTCGGTTGAATATATTGCCTGGTCAGGTGAAGTTGGTAATAGGTTTTGGGTTTGGCTTAAAGGGTATTGCTTTTGAGCAGGTACTATTAAATGGGTTAGCTTTATCTCTTGAGGATTACTCCAAGCAACAGAAGCTGAAACGAATTTCTTGCCATCTGGAATATATACCTTAGCTCCTTTAATTGGGAGCGAAGGTGTAGCAGCCTTGCTAGAGCTTAATAAATCACTCATTGTAACAGTGTTATAAACTGTGTTGTCAATGGTTACCTCATCTACAACCGGTTGCTTAAAATTATAATTTAGAGTAATCTCGTTGTCTGCGGCAGAACAGATTGACACGGCTAAAAAGACAAAAATTGCTAGTGCCAAAAATAGTTTTACTGGTTTCATTACAACCCCCCCTTTTTTTATCTATTCCTTAATTTTATCTATGCATTGGCTTGATATTATAATCTGTGGTACTCCCAACGGGTCTTAAAAAGAAAAGTTCACCAAAATCATAAGCTAACGAATCATTTTGTATATTTATTCCTCCACGATAACAAGGATTTTGTAAAGTAAATGCTTCTACTTTCTTTACCTTCCAATCTAACTTAAAACCTGAAGAATAATTTGAACGAAAATCAATGGTTAGGGTGTCTATTTTTTTGGAGATATCAAAAGTCTTCGTGCATATTGTAGCATAATCCCCTGACTCTCCAGATTTTATCTTAAATGCAAGTTCAGCCGGCAGATTGCCGCTTTTCACAATCACCGGAATTTTTAAAATTGTATATCTTGCTACATCAACGCTCTGGAATTTATCTTGAGGATAAAAAGTCATATGGGTCAAAGTATTACCAATGTAAATCACCGCGCGCGGTGGACGCAATGTATCAGCAGTAACCATATTAAAGACTGGTTTATCTCCGGAATACACTAAGCTACCCTGCATAAAAATTACAACAAGAACAAACAGTTTCACAGCTTTCATATTGACCTCCGATTAGAGATTAATAAATCAAGAAAATAAAAAAATCAGTTATTTAAGCAGCCCCACAGTATCTATATATATACGTTCCCCTGGCAAATTATTAAATCTTATTTGCCCATCTTGGAATTGCTTTCCAACGTAGAAAATTATTTTTATGATTTTTGTCAAATCCAGTCCTCGTTTTTGAGCATCTGAAAAATCTACATCAATACTGCCGTTATCTGACAAATTAACTACTGAATGGATTGGCATGCGAGGACCTTGTGAGCTATCAGCATGCACAAGAGTTATTCCTAACTCTTTTAGTCTATTCGGGCCTGGAAGAGGACCAAATATACTTAGTCTAATACCTCCTGTCAAATCCATAGTGCTATCAGGTGTGGAAAATGAAACAAAGCCCCAATCAGAGCCACCAGTACTATATTTAAATTCCAAACCCGGTCTGGGGTCAGTTATTATATTTCCAGCAGATGCGCCTTGTTCTGAAAAAGATATCCCAGGAGTTATTTTATATCCTTTAAGCAAATATGTGTTAACTTGCGAAGTGATTACGGTAGGGTTTTTTACTGCCCAAACATCCCTGATATTTAAGTTAACGCTCTCTGTATTTAACGCTATACCGCAAAAGTACGCCCCAGAAAAAATGTTTACTTGAGCAAGATTGCGGGGATTAAATTTTCCATATTTAACAACGTCAGCAATGGGTAAGCTTATTGTATCATAGGGGCTGTGTAGTGGCCCAAAAGAGAACATATTTATCTCCGTTACAGTGTCGGCAGGCGATAATAATCTATCTAAAACTTGAACCCTCGCCGTAGCGCCTGTTATTGGGTTCTGAATACTAATCTTTAAGGTATCTAATTTTGTAATATCCTTAGGCTGACTAAATATAATACTTCGTAGACCTAATCGTGGATTGCCTGAATACTGATTTACAACAAAATCAGTAAATGGAACTTTATCTGCGTTAGCATTGGTAACTACTAACGACAAACTAACAATGCTTATAAAAATAATAATTATAAAAGATTTTAACATTTTTAGCCTCATTAATTTTATTTATTCCTTGTCTTGATAGAATCTGCCGCAAATCCAATGGGTCTTATAAAGAAAGGTTTTCCAAAATAAAACTTCACAAATTCATTATCAAGATTAATTCCTCCGGGATTACAGGGATTTTGCAAAGTAAATGCTTCCATTTTCTTCACAGCCCAACCCAACTGATAACCCAGGGAATCATTTGAACGAAAATCAACGGTTAAGGTGCTTGGTATTTTGGAGATATCAAAAGTCTTAGTGCATATCGTAGCATAATCTCCCGACTCTCCAGATTTGACCTTAAAAGCGAGTTCAACTGGCAACTTGCCAATTTTTATTGAATCCACCGGAATTTTTAAAATTGGGTAATTTCTTAAATCAACGGTCTTAGAATTATTATTAGGATAAAATGTAATGTGGGTTAGTTGGTTAGAAACATAAAACACCGTACAAGGTGGCCGTAATGTATCAACGGTAGCGGTATTGAATCCTGAATTATCACCGGAGTAAACTAAGCTACCCTGAATAAAAATTAAAGCAATAAAAACAATTAAACCAAGAAAATTTTTAAAAAATTTATTCATTTAATGCCTCCATTCAATCTATTTAACGCGCAATGACGTTTCAACTCTAAAGAATGTGCTTGCCGGCGTACCTAGAGCATAAAAATCGCCTGGCCAGAATCGCTCCAGCCAAACATGAGCTGCGACATCATTGCTCAATGGCACTTTATAAATTATCGAAACAAGCCTACCCCTTACTTTGCCTTTGCCGAATTGTGCTTGTGGATAAATAGACTCGAGATTCACATAAGCATCTCTAGCATAAGCGTTAGCGTTGCTCGCGCTCTCCATATAAGCGTATGCCAACTGCAGCGTATGCTTATCACTAAAAGGATGAACAGTGCCTTCGGTTCTTACCATAACCAGGTCTGTATAATAACCATAGCCTTGCTCTTTAGTCAACAAATAAGGAAGCAATTCTCCCCATTTCGGCCATTTGGAAAAAACCGGATTCCAACCTTTTTGCAATTCGTCTTTTACTATTCCTGTAGGCGAACGATGTTCAACAACATCATAACCAGGAAGCAGAACTCCTTCTAATTCTAACCTCGGTTTTAAACCAATACCCGGTGCGCTATAACCAAGCTTCCAATCAAAACTAAGATCGGCTCCCTTCTTATCATTGCCATATTTACCCCACTGCAAAGCAGACTCTGCATAAAGTGATAGGTTATTTACCTCATAAGCAAAATTATCCGTCTGTATCCGCAACCCCAGAGTATTTAACTTAGCTTCGGGAGTTATTTTATATTCATTACTTCTTAAATAATATATTTCTGCCTTGCCTATTCCTTTATAAATTGAATCCGGTTGAGCAACTACAGAAAAATTTGCACCAAAAGCATCAACCTCTGGTTTTTGTTTAGAATAAGCTGTGATATTAGTATGCTTATTGTTCAATAGAACTAATGGATCGTTCTGGGGTTGATGAATTGCAAATATATCTAATTTTCTTTGTTCATCTAAATTAATACTAGCTTTAGCTGCGTTAAAATATATAGAGCGTGAACCGTCGCCAGGGGTCCCTTCAAATACGAGAAACCCGCTGCCATAAGTCAAATCCTGCCGTCCGAGAGTGAGGCTGAAGTTCTTTTGTTTAATGCTTATATTTAGCCGGTCAAACGCAACTTCATCCAAATAAGGAGATTTGTCGGGAATAATAAAAACGCGGCTTTCATTAACTAACCCGGTATTGAGACTTAAACCAACTGGTAAATTTACAGAAGCCCTAACTTGAGTTAAAAACCGCACATAATCAGTGCTCGTCGGTAGATCAACCCTGGTTTCATTACGAATACGCTCATCAAGATGCCAGTCAAACCAACTCTTAGGTTGGTCTCCTTGTCCGGCAAGCACTTTCTGACAAGGTAAAATGAAAATAAAGGCTAAAAGCAAATTAAAAAATTTTAGCTTCATTGATGCTCCTTATTTTTAATAAATGGGCTTGAATCAGATTTTCTGGCTGGTTTAATAAAAGCTGGGAAACTCACAGGTATAATCACCTTTTTAGATGAAACTAAAAAGTGGCTGGTAAACACAACTATACAATTAAACAAATTTTTTGTCAAGAAGTTTTTTAAAACTTTTTAAAAGTCCGAATTTGCTATAATTATTACGTTACATTACCTCTTACGCAAGAAGATTCAACCTGCTCAATCTTCACATCCACTATTCTATTCTTCAGTGCATCTGAACCTAAAAAGTATGTTTCAATGTAATGCGGGCTATGGCCAAATAATAAGCCATTACACCTTTCCTCAACTAGAATTTGTAATCTCTTGTTTTTAAAACGGTTGTGAAAAGAAAAGGACAGCTCTAAAGCTAGTTTCCTTAAACGAGCCTCCCTTTCCTTTATCTGGCCTATGTTTAAACTTGATTTCAAACTTGCTGCCTGTGTCTTGTCCCGCCTGCTATATTTAAAAATATGAATACGCGAAGGCTTAACTCGGCCTAAAAACTCTAAGGTGTTATCAAAACTCGCATTATCCTCAGTAGGAAAACCAACAATGATATCAGTGGTTATCGCAATCTCTGAAATTCTGTTGCGTAACCGATTAACCAAATCAAGATAAAATTGGCTGTTATATTTTCTATTCATGTCCTTAAGTACCTTGTCATCGCCACTTTGAAATGGAATATGTAAATGCGGACAGAGTTTCGTAGAATTAGCTAAGATTTCAATTAAGTCTTTATCAACAAAACCTGCTTCTATAGAACTCAAGCGAATTCGCTTTAAATCCTTAATCTCTTCCAGCGCTCTTATAAGTTGCGCTAAATTTAGCCCTGGTTTTAGGTCCTGACCATATGATCCTAAACAAATTCCGGTTAAGACAATTTCTTTAAATCCCAGAATGACCAGCCTCTTGCATTCGGTTTTTATATCCTCAATGTCTCGGCTGCGTGATTTACCCCTGGCTAAAGGAACTTTGCAGAAACTACAATTATTGTCACAGCCATCTTGAATCTTAATGAACGCCCGAGTTTGATTTTTAAAATTGTCCACGCCATCAGCAAAAAATGATTTTGGAATTAAATAGTCGATACCCTCAACTTTTTCTTTTAAATCATTCGAGTCCAACTTAAGCAGGCAACCCGTAACAACAATCTTAGCTTTTGGGTGAATTTTGCGTGAATGCCTTATAGCATTGCGTGATTTTCTGTCAGCCGCTAAAGTTACAGTGCATGTATTTATTAAACATAAATTGGCGCCCGAATCAGCTTTTGCTTCCTCCCAGCCACAACGAATGAACTTATCCCTTATTGCCTGGCTTTCATACTGATTAACCTTGCAACCGAGTGTTTTAATAGAAAAAGTTTTCATTTATTTAAAATAGTTAACATGCCTACGCAAACAATCGCCGCGGTCTCAACCTTCAACACCGTATCCCCCAAGGAAATCATTAATGCATTGGAATTCTTTGCTAATTCAATCTCCTGGTTTGTAAAATCGCCTTCTGGACCAATCAAAAGTAAAATATTATTTTTGTCTTTGGTTTTTTTAGACAGGTCTAAAAAGTTAATCCGCTCTATTGAAGATAGATTAGGCATAAGCAGACAATCAAAATCCTTAAAGTTCTTAGCCAAATCTGTAAACTTAATAGGTGTGTCAATTACTGGCAGACTAATTCGCTTACTTTGCTTTGCTGCTTCCAATGAAATTTTTTGCCAACGGCTTACTTTTTTCAAGGCCTGCGCTTCATCAAGCTTTACAATAGTCCGGCTAGTGATAAGCGGGATTATCCTATCTACGCCCAACTCTGTTGTTTTCTCGACGATAAAATCAAACTTGTTTTTCTTAGGAATCGCGCAAGCTAAGGCAATCTTGGCTTTTCTATTCACGCTCAACTCTCTTATTTTATTAATCTTAACAGTTACAGATTCTTTGGATATAGCCTTAATTCTGCATTCATAGACATTATTAAATTCATCTAATATCTCTAATTGGTCATCAACCTTTTTGCGCAAAACATCCTTGAGATGATGAATCTGGCTTGAATCAGTGATTAAAATTTGATCTTTTGAGATATTTTTCTGGGGAGAAAAAAATCTAAGCATAAAAATTGAAAGTAAAATATCTTGAAATGGACCGCCTCACTAAAATTGTTAGACAATTTTAGTGGGCGAGTCTCACCATTTTGCCTTGTAGGGCAAAATGGTGGAGCGGAGCGGATTCGAACCGCCGACCTCCTCGTTGCGAACGAGGCGTTCTCCCAACTGAACTACCGCCCCTTGAAATTTACCGCTTACAGCGGTAAATTTCACTCCGAAGCTTACGTAGTAAATTTCAGGCACGAAGTGACAGAAATTTACAAGTGCTTAAGCAAGGAGTACTGATTCAACTAAGTGATTTGGACTTATTTGTCCCGAAGCTTAAGGGGAAATTGTCAAAGAGAATTTCCCCTTGATTAAACAAGGGATAATGTCACACACTTACAGTGGGAAATTTTACTCTCCTACACAATCTTGGCTCGGCCAAGATTGTTTTAGGACCAATCCTGTAGAATTCTTCCTGCGCTTTGCGAGTAAGAATTCTGCAGGGCGCAGCTTGCTGGGAAAATATCGAATGAGATTTTCCCAGCGTTTAAGCAAGGGGTAATAACTTAATATAAGTACGAATTAGTTTTAACTATATCATCTTAAGCAAAAATTTTCAATACTTACTTGTGTTCTTCAATTAAAAACCCCAGTTCATCACTGGGGCTTAATTTAACGTTTAATGTTACCTTTATTAGGCTTAAATTTTAATCATCAACGCCTTTCCTGTTTAAGCTGCTCCTTTATTCAATAGCAAGACTATTGATGGCCTCGTCAAACTCTCCTCTAAACTTATCAAAAACTTCAGGCGAAGAGTTAATCTCCAATATGAATAGATTACCATTTTTTAAAAAGTAATACTCTTCAAATCTGAAAATGTAAGATCTGTATGCAACCTTTATGAGTTTATTGCCATTTATGATTACTTCAGTCGGCCCTTCAATTAATTTAAAGTTCTTGATATTCTTTTGTCTCTCAGCAATACCAGTTTTTGCATAGTTTAGCGGTGAACTAATATCAGCCTCTGGGAATCTTGGATTCTCGTGTTGTATATCAAGCTCTATTTCGGGCCGACCTGTAGCAAAAATATGAAATTTTACTAATTTGGTGCGACTTAAAACTCTCTCATTTATTTCATCCATAAGCCAATTATTTGGACAAGCGATGCTAATGCCATATTGCTTATTTTTATAAACTTTTTTTTCAGCATACGCTTTTTCAATAAAACCAACTGAACTTAATAACAATAATACTAATACTGGAACTACAAATATCCTTTTCCACTTCATCTCTTACCTCCTTTTATTTCTCCATTGCTTCCAGCACCAAAGAAGCAGGTTGCTAACGTTTCCCTGCTCCTTCTTGGCGTCCTGCAGAAATTTTCAAGTGCTTAATCAAGGAAATTAATTCTACTGGTCTAGATATTTAAATTGCTGAACTTCTTTCTGAAGATTAGGTTGATTAATTTCCTCTAGAACGGTTGTTTTGACTATGTTACCATCTTTATCTTTTTCAACTGTTACTGCTTTGTGGTATCCTGTAATCGTGGTACAACTAGCAAGCAAAACAACGCCAATAAATAATATTAACATAAGTTTACTCATCGTTCTCTCCTTTTTATATCCATGCTAACATCGACTCCCAAAAACGCAAGCAACTATTAATTGTTTTTTATTCATTTGTTCTTTAGCGTTTGAATCGCCCAGATGACGAAACGGATTACTTTTTTTTACGCTTACAAAGTAAAAATACCCCAGAGATAAATAGTACCGCAACAAGACCAAAATTTAATGGATGGCTTTCAATCCCCCAACGCAACCAAGATAATCCAGTATAATTAAAATCCAGCCGCCTCATATTAAAGTTAACCACATTTACAAAAGCAATGAAAACAAAACAAGCGATAATAATAAGCCATATTCCTACAGAACCGCGGCATACTTTGTTGTTCATTTGTCATCCTCCCTCTCTCGCCATTATCCGCTTAATCTTTTTCTTAAGATCTTTGGTCATTAAAATTACTCCCCCCCCCTTTTTTTTCGACTCACTCCGTTCGCTTAGGACTGAACTGAGCTTTCACTTTGGGACGGGTAAAAAAATAAATTACGCCACAGTTAAATCCCAAGGAAATCAAAATTGCTATTATGTAATCTATCCCTGTTCCTGGATAAGTTGACTCCATTCTATTTAAACAGTAGGGACTTGTTGCAAGGGTTTCAATGCCTACCATTATGCTTACAGCTATAATGCCTGTACGAGCCCAATCTTTTAACCTAAGCAAATAAATTCCTATTATTATAGAAATTGGAGAAACAAAATAATAGAAGTAAGTTGATATCTGAGGATTAATTTCGCTAGCTAAACCTTTAGAAAGAATGCTCAAAATAGAGCCGATAATTATTAACCAAGCAAAAATTGTAACTCCTTTTGACCTTTTCTTCTCCATCTCTCACCTCCTATTCATTCTATGCCAAAAGGTTTATCAACTACTCTAACCTCTTTCACATCCATATAAATAACCCATTGGTTAGGCATAGCAGTGACTTCGCCAGCCTTATTAATGTGGCTGTATGTTTTAATAATGCCTTTCACTAAAATTCTCGTTCCTTCTTCTATCTCTTTTAACGCTTCACCTCTTAAGTAAAATCTATTTAAACTTCCATCAAGCTCAATATAATAGGATTCAAAGTATTTTACGGAACGGTATAAAGTGCCAGAAAGTGACATTAATTTATCGTTACTGTCAGCACAAGAGAGTGTAACGCTAATGAAAAACAATATTGTAATTAAAAGCAAAATCCTCCTCATTATCCCCTCCTCTTGCCCCCCAGGAGTTTGGATTTACGAAGTAAATCTGCGAGGGGTCTTTCCTTTCTTCTATCCGCTAAACGCTATACGCTAATCAAGACATTGTGGCTGTTATTATTATATACCTAAAACTGAAAAAACAATAGACTGGAAAATTTTTATTAATTAGACGCTGCGGAACTAATATGCGCAGCAGAGACTATTGTTACCTGAGGATTTGCTATTGATTGGGGTTGTGCGGGATCTTGGCGGCAGGTTATCTCAACACGAATCAGATTAGTATCAATTTCCTGAAAAATTGGATTAATTGGATTGGGCACGTGTCCGATGAGCGTTACCCAACTGCCTCCTCCAAGAACATTACTGTTAAATTCTATACTATTGTTATTAAATTGATAACCCACCCATCTGTCATTTGCAGATGCTCCATCCGGCGCAACATCAAACCTGCGTAAATTTAGTTGATTACCAGCAGGAGCGGACCCTGGGGGCAATAATATATCAAAAGCAGGCCCACCTGTGCCTGGGGGATTGCCAAAAGACAGGGTTATATCTTTTATTATTTGCTCTAAAGCAACTGAAGCAAGATTAGTAATCTGGCTTTCAACATTTTGCCGACGCAAAAATCTTTCTGAGCTCATATTAATTGCCAGTGCAGACAAGACAACCATGCCCAAAAGGCTAATCGCAATCACCAATTCAATCAGCGTAAGACCGCAATTTTTCTTCCTATACATATCTATGCCCTAGGGTTCGGTCCAGGTTATCCTTAAATCAACCTTGCGGCAATCATTGAGAATAGATTGCACCTCATATACGCAAGTGGCATTGAATGGTGGCAGGGCAAAACTGCCTAAATTAATACCGCAGGATCGCGGCACCGGCGGCGGCCCTACGGGAGTTAAGTCTAAGGGGTCACCATCGTTAGGGTTAGCCCATTGGTCAGCACGCACTGCGGATTTTAACTGTTCAAGGGCTTGACGGGTATAATTTGTTGCAAGCAATCTATGATTAGCCCGGGTAGTTATCCTCTGAGAAGAAACAAACGAACCAAATACGCCGGCAACAATGGCAGCCATAAGAACCAAAGAAATCAATACCTCAATTAACAAAAGTCCTTGAGACTTTTTACTATTCATTCGTTACCACCATCTTAATGGCCAATCCCCGCCCCAAACTTCAGCTTGGCTAAGAGTAACTTGTCTGCCGTTATATGCAGTTGCGCCGCCATTACGTAAAGCATGGGCCATAAATGTTGGCGGCGGGCCTGCAGCAACATTATCAACACTGTAAAGCCAATTATTTCCCCTTAAATCTAAATTTAAAACATCATTACAGTCATTAGCCCCCGCATCATCACAAACTAAGTAACCACCTGTCTGTACAAGAACAATGCGCTCAGCGCTAAAAATTAGCTCTAAGTTTGTCCTGGCTTCTCCACCCCTCATTCTCTCGCTTGCGCTCCCATAAAAAGCAAAGCTAATCGTAGCTAAAATTCCGACAATAACCAAGGTTATCACTAGTTCAATCATAGTAAATCCCTTGATCCTGACAACCTTGGCCCTTTGTCTTAATTGGCAAAAATACATTTTAATAACCGCCAGTACCACCCCATACATCAGTGCCAGCTAAAAAATCTGATGTTAAAGTAAGTGTCCCGGCTGTTGCTCCAGATGGTTGCTTGCCGCCTACTAATGCGCAACGCGTAGCTGTTATCGTTACTTGAGTATCACTATCGCGGGTAATCCCATACCAAAAGAAATATTGAGCACTAGGCGCAGCATTAGTGCAGGGGGTGATATTAGAAATCAAGCCTGCGGTAGCGCCTATACCAACCATAGCTGGATTAAGAGGATCAGGAATCGCGCCATTACTCTCGGTATAAAGCGCTGCAGCCTGAGTACGGATTGCGCCTGCAACTGACCTTGCTTCGGCACCGCGCGAGCGCTCAATCATTCTGGTAAATTGGGCAAAACCTAAGGTTGCCAGAATGCCGATAATTATAATGACAATCACCAACTCCAGTAATGTAAAACCTTTGAATAACTTTCTCATCTACTTACCCTCCTTTTTTAACCGCAAAAACGCAAATTTACTCTACGCTTTGGCGATATATATATTAATTTTTGTAGTTAATTTTGATATTTGATATTTCTAATCTCACCTCCTCCTAACCCCCAAGACCACCACCGCCTGTTGAAAGTTTAAATATTGGCCAATACATTGCTATAACCATGGCACCAATAAGTAATCCCATAAATACAATCATTACTGGTTCAAAAATAGAGGTTAATCTCGCAATAAAAGTATCAACGTATTGTTGATAATAATTAGCTACACGCTTACACATTTTAGGCAACTCCCCGATTTCTTCCCCAACTGCAACCATCTGCGTAACCATTGGAGGAAAAAGCCCGGATTCTTCCATTGGAACGTGAAAGGTTTTTCCCTGCCTGACAGAATCTTTAACATGTTCCACGGCATCTTCCATTAATACATTACCCATTCCGTGCTGAGTTATCTCTAGGGTATAAAGTATTGGCACCCCGCTTTCTAAAAGCATACTAATTTGCGAGGCAAATCTTTCCATTAAAATTGCCTGGATTAAATCTTTAAGTAATGGAACCTGCAGCTGAAGTTTATCAAAGAACCTTTTTCCCGTAGATGTATTAATAAAATATTTTATTATATAAGCTACACCGGCAATTAATAGAATTATGTAGATTATACCATGACGTAAAAAATTACTCAAGGCTAATAGTATTCTTGTAACCAACGGAAGCTGGATGTTAAATGTTTGAAAAATAGAATAAAACTTAGGAACAATAAAAAATAAAAAAGCAATATTAGCTAGTATTGCAACTACGAACAAAAGCACAGGATAAATCATTGCTGAAATAATCTTAGCGTTAAACGCCTCTTGAGCCTCAAGATAAAAAGCTAATTTGTCTAAAACTACAGGCAGATTGCCGCTCGCTTCTCCAGAGGCAACAAGATTAACCCAGAATTTAGAAAACACCTTAGGGTGATCTGCGAGGCAATCAGAAAGATTCCTTCCTGCCTCAACCTCTTTTTCTATACTTTTTATTGTGCTAAGCAACTTACGGCTTGATACCTGTAAAGAAATAACCTCAAGACACCTCATTAGATTTACGCCAGCACCAAGCATGGTAGCTAATTGCCGGGCAAATACTACTAAATCTGAAGGCTTAACGCCTGTGTGTTGTCTGAAACCGATATTAACTGCTGGTTTTATATTAGCTTCCGTAGAAACTTGCTTAACCGGCTGTTTTTTATCCTCGCTAATTGAAACTACAATCATCCCGCTCGCTTGAAGCTTATTTAAAAGAGCTTCTTCACTCTCTGCCTCAGCTACATCTGTTCTCTTTGTTCCATCTTTTAAAACTACACAATATTGAAATTTAGGCACAACTATACCTCTGTAATTATCGCCATTACTTCTTCTGGGCTTGTAATACCTTTCTCTACTTTTTTCATGCCGCTTTCCCAAAGCGAATCCATTCCTTTTGCCTTAGCTGCCTCTCTAATTTTTGAAAGCGCAGCATTCTCAAGGACTAAATGGGTAATTTGTTCATCAATTGTCATGACCTCATAAACAGCAACTCTGCCCTTGTAGCCAATCTGATTGCATTTATCGCAACCTTTAGGTTTATAAATAAGATCTGTCTTTAACTTAATATGCCCTAATTTTTCCGGCGATGGCTCATATGCTTCTTTACATTCCGGGCAAAGTTTACGTACAAGACGCTGAGCAATTATTACTAGCAAGGACGGCATTAAAAGATATGATTCTACGCCAATGTCTATCAAACGAGTAATAGCAGAAGGCGCATCATTTGTGTGCAAGGTGCTTAATACTAAATGGCCGGTTAATGCTGAACGCACACAGATCTGAGCGGTTTCCAAGTCTCTGACTTCGCCGACCATCATAATATCCGGATCTTGACGTAAAAAAGAACGCAAAGCTGCGGCAAAAGTAAGGCCGATGTCTGGTTTGACTTGAACCTGGTTAACGCCATCAATACGGTATTCTACCGGGTCCTCAACAGTTATAATATTTTTATGCGGATTATTCAACTCATTCAATGCTGCATATAATGTAGTAGTCTTACCACTTCCGGTGGGACCGGTTAAAAAAATCATACCATAAGGCGCGCTTATTGCTTTGCGAAAATCCTCCAATTGTTTCTGTTCAAAACCAAGTTGACTTAATTCCAAAGGCAACTGGCTTCTATCTAGAAGGCGAATAACAACTTTTTCTCCGTAAATCGTAGGAATAGTTGAGATTCGCAAATCAATTGAGCGTTTTTCCGACTTAACCATAAAAGCGCCATCCTGAGGCAGGCGTTTTTCTGCTATATCCAATTTTGCCAAAATCTTTATTCTTGAAATTATCGGCAAGTGTAGATGTTTTGCCGGAGGAGGAATATCGTAAAGCACTCCATCAATCCTATAACGTAAGCTTACCCTATCTTTATATGGCTCAATGTGGATATCTGAAGCACGCTCATCAATAGCCTGACGAATGATCAAATCAACTAATTTAACAACCGGAGCTTCTTCAGCTTTAGCGATCAATGTATCTAGACTTAACTCATCCTCGCCTAGCTCAACCTCAGCTTCAATACCCTCTTCTGTTCTTTCGTATGATGCCTTAACTGCATCTTTTAAAAGATTTACTTTGCCATAAAATTCCTCTACCGCCTTTAGGATATCTGATTTTGCAGCGATAACCGGGTTTATCTCACAATTGGTCATTTTTCTTAAATTATCCAACAAAACTAAATCTAAGGGATCAGAGACTGCGCAGGTTAAAGAATTAAGGTTCTTTGATAAGGGTAAAACAGCATATTTAGACGCGAAATCCTTGGATATTAATTTTTCCAAACCCTGGTCTATCGCTGGCCGTAACAAACCAACGCCAGTAGTAACATAAGGAATACCTAATTGCTTGCCCAGGATAGAAATAAGGTCCTGCTCATTTACCATACCTAAGCGAACCAGCACTTCACCAATCCTTGCGCCGGTTGACTTTTGTTGCTCGTCAATGGCTTTTTGCAATTGTTCCTTGGTGATTAAGCCTTCCTTTACCAGCAATTCACCTAATTTTACCCTAGCCGATCGCACCATTTATCTACTTTAACCCCCCATAAATTAATTCTTAGAGCTTGCTATTGCGCTTCTCAACCTCGGACAACGCCTTATCCACTTCGTCAGATAGAGAAGTCAGCGGTCCTTGTTCCCGCTCAGATTCTAAGAATGTGCTGGTAGTGTTATTAGATGCCGAAGAAAATCCATCGCCAGTTGAAATATGCGGCGTAATAAATACGATTAACTCCCTATTTTGTGTGTTGCCTTCTCTGTAGCGAAATGCTGCACCGAAAAATGGAATATCGCCAAGGATAGGTATTTTCTTTTTAACCTGAGAATCATCGGTTCTGATTAAGCCGCCGATAACTATTGTCTCACCATCAGGAACCATAACCGTTGATTTAGTCCCGCGCGTCTCCGGGTCTTTAAGCGTGTTGCCTTGTAAGGTAATTGTACCCGCCTTTGCCTGCGTAACGCTAGTCTCCAGAAACATAGTTATATCGCGGTTCTCAATATTTACCTGAGGAGTTACTCGCAGTGAAATTCCAGTCTCATATCTTTCTGCGCTCTGAGTAACTGTGCCCGTAGCTCCACCAGTTGCAACAGTCTCGGTTGTTACTCCCACTGCTTCATTAACGGCTATTTTTATCTCAGATGTTTCATTTGATAATGTCACTAAGCGCGGACGAGCTAAATATTTTGTATCAGTGTGTGTTGACAATAACTGTAGGGTAGCGGTTAAGCTTTCCGCACTCATTTTACCAAAATGAGTTACCTGACTGGTTGCGTTCTCCAACATTTTCCTATCTAAAGGAAAAACCGTCTCCCGACTCGGCCCAGTATATTGTAAAACAGTATCAGAAAATTTTACCCCCATCTGATCTAAGACATTCTTGTTGACGTCTAGTATTTCAATCTCAATCATCACCTGTGGGATTGAGATATCCAGCCGGGCAATAGTATTTTCAATGATCGGAAAACGATTTGGTGAATCAGTGACAATCAGGCTGTTTGTACGACTATCTTCAACTACGCGGCCATTAGCAGATAGAATCTTAGTAATTGCACCAGTAATATCATTAGTCCCCGCACCCGATGTCTCTGCGCCAGAACCCTTAAACTTATCCTTAATTTCACTATTTAGGCGCGAACTTGAAACTCTGGCATATTTTAAATAAAACACCTTAGTCATAGTTGCTATCTCTGGCTCGGTAACGCCTTTTACTATAAATATATCCGAGTCATCATCTTTTTCATAGTTGAGATTATTCGCCTCGAGTATTTTTTCTAGGGCTTCATCAACCGGCACATCCTGCAGATAAAGAGTGATTTTTCTTCCTTCTACTTCCTTGCTGGCAACAAAATTAAGTTTTGCTTGCTGGGAAAATACCTTTAAAACATCCTTTAAGTCCGCGTCTTTGAAATCCATTGAGATCCTTGACATCTCTTGATCAAAAATAATATTCTTCCAGTCAGACGATACGCGGGCAGAAATTTGCGGACTAAAGAAAAGTAAAACAAAAAACAAACAAAGGATAAACAGGAATGAATCAATTAACTTATTACATTTTGAATTTTTCATTTATGCCCCCTTTAATGAGCGTAAGTAAATATTTTATTTTTAAATAATACCACTACTTCTTTTGACTTTATTCCGACAATAATAATCGGCTCTGCCCCGTCTAATGACTCGCCTTCTTTTAGGACGCAGTTATTGATAATTGCTTGCGGGAATTTCCCTCCCCAGATTATTCCTTGGATTTCAATCACCGGTGCAGTCACAACCGGTTCCAGTACTTTTTCAATTCCTGGCTGAATCTCAATCTTTTTTTCCGGCAACAAAGATTTAAATGGATCCTTCAAGTCTGTAGCATCAAACGTAATCGTCTTTAAAGTCTTGATCTCTGCATAGCTTGAATAACAAAAAATAGTTAAACCTGAGATAACCCAGGCAATAATTAAAACTCGCTCTAGTTTACTATGATTCTTTTCCATATAATTCATAATATGAAAAACTATTTAATCTGCGATAACCTTTTATTTAATTCCAGATTTTTTAAACTCAATACATTTAATGAAAGATTAAAATTCATCATTGAAGATTCATTATTCTCTTGGCCAGGTCGAGATCTTGGTTTTGAAACTCTTAATGACACGACCTCCATAAACCCCTCATAACTTTCAATCCTGCCGAGGAATTGGCCAAGATTGTAATAATCACTAACTGCCTCTAGCTCAATTGGAATTCTCAAAAAAATATCCGATCCATTAGAAGATAGCGGCCTTAAAGAAATAATCTCCACCCCGCTCGCTTGCGCCCATTCATTGATCATATCCACAATCTTAGCTGAATCTTTAGTGAAAAATATTTTTTGCTGATATTGAGAATAGGTTTTAGCAATTGAATCTAAGTTAGCTAAGATACCTTGCGTCTTTTGGTTCTCTCTAATTTTCTCTTGAATAGAGCCTATGGCCGCATTACTCATAGCTAAAATTCTAAGGGAAATAATTAACCCAGTAAGAATTATTAGTGCAACCATTACGTTGCTTCTTTTTTTAAACACATCAGCTGCATTAATTTCATTTAGATTAATCATTTAATTTATTTTTTAACGACAAATTACTTGAAAAACCCTAACCAAGAATTCATCTATCTTTGATTGTTTTACTGAAGCAAGGATAATTTCTTTAAAGCTTTTATTAAATTCTGAATCTTCTTTTAAATTACTTACAAACTTATTGATCATAGTTAATGCATTTTCATTGCCAGATGAATAGGCTAATCCGTCTAATGTCAACCCTAAACCACTGGACTCCTTGCGAAAATTTAAACTTTCCAGCCAAACCCCGTCTGGCAGAAGCAGGGGAAGTTTTTTAATTTTTTCTGTCAAATAAAATCTATCCTCGACAGTGGATTCAATCTGTTTAATTTCCCCGGTCAGGGATTCCTCTAGTCTTTTGATCTCATTAACGCTTAAGTCTTTAGCTGCGATTATGGGCGACTTCTGGCTATTTGAAGCTATAATTAGCTGGGATTCCTTCTCTACTAAACTAACCCTTGTCTTAGCCGCCAAACTGCTTACAATAATTAAAAAAATGACAATCAAAATAGAAATTGAAAATTTTTTAAATGATGGTTTAGCAAAAATAGATTTGACTACCTGCGAAACAACAGCCTCTTTCTCTCTAACTTTTTTCTCCCGCTTAAAAAGAGCCAAATCAGCAAAAAAACGACAAGTACCCCGCAGCGCAGCTCCACTTGCCTTGAGTAAATCACAGTGTGCATTATCAATCCCTAATATATCAACTGGAGAGTAACCGAAACATTTTATACTCAGCTCCTGGCTCATTGCCTCTAACCACGAGCCTAAATCTGAGCTCTCTGAAAAAATATAGACAGAAGATATATCAGAACGTATTGATAACTGGCGATGCCTAAAATAATCTATGGAAATGCGTATTTCATTAATTAACTTCGTCAAGATCAGTTCAGGATTTTTTTGTTCTGCCGTTTCAACCGAGGAAAATAATCGTACATCTCTAGTAAAACAGGGAATCCCCCCATCTAAAATGATTATGTCCCCCTCCAGGAAACTAGAATCAAGATTTACAATTAATACTGCTTGGCGCAAATTAATTTTTACTTTAGCCAAAACCAAGCGCAAAAAACTTAAACTAGCCGGCTCAATAGAAAGAATATTTAACCCGACCTGGTTCAGAACCTTTAAGTATCTATCTACCGACTTTTTCTTAGTTGCAGCAAAAATAATGTCTAAATTCTTTGGTTTTTTCCGGCTGACAAAATCATATACGAGTTCTTCAATTCTGAAAGGAATATATTTACGCGCTTCAAAACTTACAGTAGAAGATATCTCTTTGTTCAAGACAAGCGGAATCTGAAAAAACCTTACTACGACATCGTTAGCCGGTAATGCAATAAATACATCCCGCCCAGAAAATTCGCATTCCCGCAACATCTTTTGTATAACTGCGGCAAATTTGATTTCATCACCGGCAATTTCCTCAAGGTTTGCCCCGAAAGAAGATAATTCCTGCCGGCATTGCCGGATAACCTCCTTGCCGCTTAGTTCAGCAATGGTTATAGCTGCTGGTCCTAAATTAATACCTAACTGAGTAATCCTAAATCCTTTTACCATAGTTAAAAATTTTGAGCTTTTTGTTCATGGGATTTAAGCCATCTGTCCACACTTTTCCTATCAAAACGCCATACACCACCCACCTTAATACCCGAAATCTTCTTCTGGTTTAACCAGTTATAAATGGTCTGTTTCTGTAAGCGTAAATAATCTGCTAGCTCTTCAATGTCCATTAATCTGGTAGGCACAGCCTTAACCCCCGATAGAAATCTTGTGTTCAAAAACTACCTCTTACTTAAATCATAATCATTTTAATTAAAACATAATAAACTTAATTTGTCAATAATTATTTATAATAAACTTACCTAAACTTACTTATACTTACTTAGGATAATTTGTCAATTATTAATTAAGGTAGGGGGTTGGGAATAGAAAAAATTAAATCAGATTAAAAGCATTACGAAGAGAAAAGCTGAGGAACTAAATTAGGGTAGAGGTAAAGAAAAGTTTACTCTAGCGGTAAGTGCTGGAAGTGCAGAGTCATCAATAACAACTGTCTGGTCGTTTATCGATAAATTTGGTGTTACCGGTAAATTATTATTAAAAAGTTGATCGTAGGCTTGGACTATACCTGCCTGAGAAGAATACATCGCTCTAATCCTGCGGACCTGCTTCTCCGCTAATCTTGATTGATTAGTCATTAGAAAAATGCTT
>JAGVEL010000059.1 GCA_020058285.1 Candidatus Omnitrophota bacterium | reverse complement strand
TGCGCAATAATTCTGTATCCATCTGCTTGATATCTTGATCTTCAAGTTTTACTTCCCCATCCATCCTGAAACTAGGATTAAGGTCATTTAACCGGTTAAGCATCCTTAAAAAAGTTGTTTTGCCGCTGTTTGATGGGCCAATAATACTTAGAATTTCATTAGACTGAATCTCCAGGCTTACGTGCTTTAAAGCCTGGCTAGACCCAAACCGAATATTAAGAGCTCTTATTGTAATTTTTACCATTTCTTTTTCTTCCTAAACCGATAACGAATAATTATCGCAACTAAATTCATGAATAGAACTAGCGCCAGCAACACAAGTGCTGTACCGTATCTTATTTTTTCATCAACATTAGGCACCTGGGTTGAAATAACATAAAGATGGTACGGCAAAGCCATTGCCTGATCAAAAATTGAATTCGGCAATTGTGGCAAATAAAATGCTGCAACAGTGAAAAGTATCGGAGCAGTCTCGCCTGCAGCCCTGCCTAGGCCTAAGATAGTACCGGTAAGTATCCCCGGAATAGCATTTGGTAAAACAATATGCCTTATGGTTTGCCATTTACTTGCGCCTAACGACAGGCTTACTTCTCTAAATGATTGCGGGATACTTTCTAATGCTTCCCGGGAAGTAGTAATAATTATCGGTAAAATCATTATGCCCAGAGTAAGCGAACCGGAAAGGATCGAAGCGCCGAATTTAAAGAACACTACAAAAAGCGCTAAACCAAAAAGCCCATAAACCACTGAAGGCACTCCTGCCAAATTAACAATTGCCAGTTTAACTAACCGAGTAAGCAAATTATCTTTTGCATATTCACTTAAATATATCGCTGCCAATAAGCCTATGGGCAGGGCAAAAATAATTGCTCCGGTTACCAGATAAAATGTGCCGATAATCGCCGGAAATATTCCTCCGCTGCGCATTCCCTGGCGGGGAATATCTGAAATAAACTGCCAGTTTATTGCCGGCAAGCCTTTCTGAATTATAATTACAATAATCAGCCCCACAGGAACCACAATTAAAAGTGTGGCTAGGATTAAAAGTGAAAATGCGATTTTTTGTGTCCGATAAGGATTTTTCATTAATTTTGCCATTTTAGGTATTTTTACTCTGCAAAATTAAGTTATAATTCCTATTGTCTTTTATGCAAAAATAAATCTGCGGTTACGTTAATTGCGAAACTTATAACAAACAAAACTATGCCAATGGCAAATAGCGCAAAATAATGTTCGCTGCCTACTACAGCCTCACCCATTTCAGCTGCAATAGTCGCGGTTAAAGTGCGCACTGGAACAAAAATACTTTTAGGTATAACTGCGGCGTTTCCGGTAATCATCATTACTGCCATAGTCTCGCCGATTACCCTGCCTATCCCAAGCATTACTGCAGCAACTATACCGCTGGATGCTGCTGGTAGCATTACTCGCCATATTGTTTGCCAGTGTGTTGCTCCCAGGGCAAACGCGCCTTCTTTATAATTCTTCGGTACCGAATAAAGCGCATCCTCAGCAATTGAAACTATCGTCGGCATAGCCATAAATGCCAACATTATAGAACCAGAAAGAGCTGTCAAACCAGTTGGCAAATGAAAAATGTTCTTCACTAATGGCGCGAGCGTTATCATGCCGATAAACCCCAAGACAACGCTAGGTATTGCTGCCAACATCTCTATCCCAGCTTTAAGAATCTCTTTAAGTTTCACTGGAGCAATTTCAGCAATATAAATAGCGCATCCTACGCCGATTGGGACAGAAATAATTGCCGCCCCTAGGGTAACCAGCAATGAGCCGAGAATCAAAGGCAATATCCCTAATTGTGCAGGTTCTGAAATCGGATACCAACTTTTGCCAAATAGAAATTTAAAAGGGCTTACAGTCTTAATTACTGCAAGCCCTTCTTTAGCTAAAAACAGGAATATTAATACAACAAAAAATATTGAGGCCACACCACAAACCAAAATGAGCTTCTCAATAATAAACTCTTTAAATCTTCTCATATGGACAAATTACTATTTAACCGGCACAAAGTCAGTCTTTAAAACAATATCCTGGCCCTCTTTCGAAAGGCAGAAATCTATAAACTTCTTTGCTAATCCCTGCGGTTGGCCGTTAGCATAAAGAAATAATGGCCGGGATATCGGGTACTTTCCATTAACTACGTTCTCTATCGTGGGGGATTCGTATTCAGATTTTTCGTCTTTTGCGACCATGATTGGTTTTTGTTTAGCTGAAATATAACCCATTCCATAATAGCCTATTGCAGCGGAATTTCCAGCTACTTCATCGGCAATTGCCTGGGAAGAAGAAAGCATTAATGCGCCAGAAGAAAATTCTGCCTTGCTGTTGGGGTCATTTTTTCTTAATACGTGTTCTTTAAAATACACATGGGTTCCGGAATTTACTTCCCGCGAAAGCACTACGATTACCTCATCCTTGCCGCCAATTTCTTTCCAATTCTTAATTTTACCAGTAAAAATATTGGCTAGCTGGTCAATGGTAAGCTTGCTAAGCGGATTTTTGGGACTTACAACTATTGCTAATCCATCCATTGCTACTTTTATTTCGAAGGGAATCACTCCCTTTTGTTTTGCTAATGTAATCTCTTTCTCTTTAATATTCCTGGAAGCCATAGCAATATCACAAGTAGCGCTGATCAGGCTGGAAAAACCTGTTCCAGAGCCACCGCCGGTAACTGACACGAAATCTCCGGGATTTTCCTGCATATATTTTTCAGCCCAAGCCTGGCCAAGGTTAACCATAGTATCTGAACCCTTAACCTGTATTGAATTTTTATCCTTGGCTGCAAATGCACAAGTCGCAAACGTAAGTATTACTAAACCACTCAAAACTTTTTTAAACACAGCTACCTCCTTGTGTACATTCGCCGCTTTGTGCTACACCACCCAATCCTATCGGATGGATTGGTGTGCCGCTTTGTGCGGCAAACACCGGCGCAATTCCGTTTAGCGCCGGGTGCCAAATTTGCCCTATGAAATGCTTCCCCTATAATATACCTTACCTATATTATATCTATATTAGGCCAATGTAAAATCTATGTAAAATCTTAACGAAGGGCTAAAATACGAATTTTAACTTTGTACCCAATACATTTGCATCTTTCCAGACTCCTGAACTTTTGGTACTTCGAAGCATATAATAAATCTCTGCCTTTATATTCTTGGTTAAACTCATTCCCAGGCCGGTAGCAAACCTGTTTTCATTTAATTCTTTTATTTTTCCAAAACCAATCAAAATTTCATCTGATAGATATGGCTGAATCTCTATCTTAGTAAATCTCCATGGTAATTTCATCGTTAACTTATTACGGTATCTCCAAGAGTCTGCCTGATAATCAAAATGTCGGTATTCCATGCGGTTGCGATCATCGAATTTTAATCCGTTTAAATCCCAAAGTAAAGTTGCGGTTACATATGGTTCGTTTTCCGGTTTGAATTTAGCATTCTTCAGGTCATAGGCTTGACGGTAACCGCCTCCGATGTTTAAATAATCTTTAAGATTGTAAAAGAATCCAACATCGTAGTGTTGGTAATAAAACTCGCGCGCATTATTTCCCCAGCGAAATTCCTCTTCAAATGCTATTTTTGAATCCTTATTAATTTTAAACTCCTCTACATCAGTATTCCATACTTGAAAATCACCATCATCATAAGCATATGCCAAACCAGCAATTATTAGAACTAAACCAATCACTATTAATTTCACTCTCAACATATCCTCTCCTCTCAAAATAATTTAAATCCCTCAAACTTGTTAATCTAAGATTGGCCTTAAACTTAAGATAATTGCACCTCTTTTTTTTATTCTTCAGAAATAAGTATATACTAAACATGTTAATTCTGCTTCAAGGAAAAGTAAAATGTGGGTAAAATTATTTTGGGGGTAAAACTACGATTTAGGAAGGGTAAAGAAGAATTTTGAGCCTAGGCCTTCGGTGCTTTCTACGCTAACGAGGCCTGTGTGTAACTCTACGATATGCTTAACGATAGATAGGCCTAAGCCTGTGCCACCCAGTTCGCGCGAGCGCGCTTTGTCTACACGGTAGAAACGCTCAAAAATACGCGGGATATCTTTTTCCGGAATGCCAATCCCGGAATCTTCTATTATAATTTTTATCTTACTATTTAAATCCTCGCTATATATCCTGATATAGCCTTCTTCTCTATTAAATTTAATAGCATTATCAATTAGATTTATAAGTACCTGCTCTATTCTATGTTTGTCTGCCTTTATTAAAAACTTTTGCGCGAGTTCGTTTTTAACTTCGATGTTTTTCTTCTTCAATTGAGATTTAAATCCCTCTAAAACTTTTTCTAATTGTTCCCGCAGACTAAACTCTTCTCTTTCAAGCCTTATCTCGCTTGATTCAAGGTGAGACAAAGAAAGCAAATCATCTACCAGCTTATTAAGACGTTCAGCATGATCCTGGATAATCTTCAAGAATTTACGGTTATTTTCTTTGTCATTAAGCGCCCCTCCAAGAAGCGTTTCAACAAAACCCTTAATAGAAGTAAGCGGCGTCTTAAGTTCGTGAGAAACGTTAGCTACAAAATCACTGCGGATTGTTTCTAGTTTTCTTATTTCGGTTATATCGTGTATTACTACCAAGCTACCAATTACAGCATCGTTGTCAAATATCGGGGCGGCGTTTATTTGGAATGTTCTGCGCACCGGTAAAACAAGGCTTATCTCCCTACTTAGGGCTTCTCCTGTCCTTAAAACAGTATTTATCACTTCTGAAATATCATTATTGCGCACTGCCTCTAAGAAAAGCTTGCCCTTTACTTCTGCGTTTGAAACTGCAAATATTTTTTCTATAGTCGGGTTAACGGAAAGGATGTGGCCTATCTTATCGCTAACGATAACGCCTTCAATCATACTATTTAATATAGCTGCTAGCTTTTGATTTTGTGTCTTGATTTCTTTGATTTTATCTTCTATATCCTGGGCCATCTTGTTTAAGGTTGCAGCAAGTTCTCCGATTTCATCCTTAGAAACCTGTATTATCCTGCGGCTAAAATCGCCTTCAGAGAACTTACGGGAAATCTGAATCATACTGTTGATCGGCTTGATAGCTCGTGATGCTACTATAGAGCCTAAAATAAACGCAAATCCTAAGGCAATAATCATACCTAGGGTGACTATTTTTCTAATCCCAAATAATGTATTCTGAACATTCTCTAAAGGAAGAGCTAATCTTAAAATTCCCAAAGTTTCATTTTTGTCTTTGAGCGGCAATGCAACGTAAAGCATATCTATCTTTAAGGTAGGAGAGTAACGCGTATCAATGCCGGTTGCTCCAGATAAAGCTGTATTTATTTCAGGGCGGCTAAGATGATTTTCCATCTCCGGAACCTCTAAGAGAGATTTTTCTGAATCAGCCAACACCTTACCGGTTTTATTAACAATAGTAATCCGGCAGTTTATCTTAAGGCCTAAACTCTTAACTAAATTATCCAGAGAAACAACATCTTCTTTTTTAAGGCTTTCGGGATTTACTTGGTTTTCGATTAAATTAGCCTGGGCAACAAGGGAAGATTGGATATCTTGGAGGGAACTTTCCTCTAAATTTCTATCTAAAAAAAATGCAATAAATCCAAAAGAGATTAAAATTACAAAGACATACGAAAAAATCAGCTTTAGCTTAAAGCTAATCTTCATATTCAAACCTGTAACCGTAATTCTTTACGGTAATGATGTGTTTTGCTTCGCTCTTTAATTTCTTACGCAACGTACGGATATGAACGTCAACAGTGCGCGTCTGGATTTCCATAGAATGCTCAAAACCCCAAATAGTATCTAAAAGATAATCCCGGGACAAAACTCTGCCTTTCGCCTTTATTAATGTGTTAAGCAACTCAAACTCTTTGGCTGTTAACTCTATTGGTTTGCCTTTAATAGTTACGCTAATCTTGGAAAAATCAATTGCCAAGTCGCCAATCTTTAATACCTCAGGTAGCTTATTATGCTCTTTGATGCGGCGTAATATTGCTTTTATCCGGGCAATCAATTCCCTGGGACTAAACGGCTTGGTCATATAATCATCAGCGCCTAATTCCAGACCTACAACCTTATCCGATTCCTGCGATTTAGCCGTAAGCATAATTATCGGGATAGTCGCGGTTTTGGTATTATTTTTAAGGCTCTTGCATACTTCTAAGCCGTCTATACCCGGAAGCATCAAATCCAGGATAACGATATCCGGATGCTCTTTGTTTGCCGATTCTATAGCATCCTCGCCATTGCGCACAGATAAAATCTCAAAGCCTTCTTTCTTGAGATTATACTCAAGCATTTTAACTATATCTTTTTCGTCTTCTACAATTAAAATCGTTTCTTTCATAATCCATCCTATAAAATAACCAGTATTCCTATAATTGATTATTTTAACAAACAATTATCAATAAAGCAATCGCCTTACTTTCCAGGATAACCTACTGTCTGCGCAAGGATTATTCTCTGATCAGGCCGAAGTTTCATTGCCTTAGCTAATGTTGGTTTGTCAATCCATCCGCGCACAACAGTTGCTAAACCTTCTGAAGCGCAAAATAGATAAACATTTTCGCTTATGAACCCAGTATCAGCAGCAGCGTAAAAATCCACATCGTTCCTTGAGATTTTGCTCATCCTTGACAAGTCAGCTACGTAAATAAGATTTATCGCAGCATCTTGGACGAATGACTGATTCCCGGCTAACCCCCTTATATCTCCGATTACAACAGGTATCAATATATTTGCCTTTACATCAAATAAATAAACTCCTTCAGCCTTAATGACATAAATATCTATTTCCTGCATGCTCATTCCAGAAGGCGCAGTTCTGTAACCTGAATCCGGACGATTTATTCCATTTGCTGCCCAAAGCATATTTGAAATTACCTGTAAAGGCAACTCTTTAGAACTAAAGTTGCGAGAACTCTTTCTCTCTGCCAATGCTTGCATAAGCGGCTTGCCGATTTTCGTTTGCGCAGGCAAAAGCTTAATCGGCTTGATTTCCTGGGCATAAACGAAACCAGAATGAATAAGAATAATTGCTAATGCAAAACAAATAGTAATAATAGTTTTTATCTTCATTTTCCTCTCCATTTCTCGGTAAAAGTTATTATTTCATGCATCATTCGAACTGTTTCTACGGGATATTTACCTACAGCAGTTTCCGCAGAAAGCATAACAAAATCAGATCCGTCTAGAACAGCATTAGCAACGTCTGTAACTTCGGCTCTTCCCGGTCGGATGTTTTCAGTCATGCTTTCCAGCATCTGCGTTGCAGTAATCACAAATTTTTTGGCTTTATTACATTTCCTTATTATTTCTTTTTGCACTACGGGTATTTCATAAAGTGGGATAGACACACCCATATCTCCCCGGGCAATCATAATCCCGTCACAAACATTTATTATTTCATCAATATTTTTAATACCCTGGCGGTTTTCAATCTTGGCGATTATCTTACAATCAGGCAATCTATCCTTAATCAATTCCTTTATCGCCAGGATGTCTCGCTTATCTCGCACAAACGACTGAGCAATATAATCCGGCTTATGCAACAAAGCGAAATGGATATCGACCTTATCTTTATCAGTCAATCCTTTAAATCTAAGCTTTGCTGCAGGAATATTAATCCCCTTATGTTCTTTTAAAATGCCGGGCATGACCACTTCTGTTTTTATATAACTATTTGTCCTTTTCCTGACTATAAGCGCGATATTCCCATCGTCAATATAAATGAGGTTACCTATTTTTATGTCTGACAGCGGGCCATCATAATC
>JAGVEL010000024.1 GCA_020058285.1 Candidatus Omnitrophota bacterium | reverse complement strand
ATGTCCAGATTATTAATTGTTGATGATGAACCAGATGTAAGAGAATTTGCAAAGAACTTTTTTTCCAAAAGAAAATTAGAAGTATTCACTGCGGCAACAGGTGAGGAAGCAATTGAAATAGTAAAAACTTCCAAGCCAAACGTTGCCTTGCTTGACATCAGAATGGAAGGCATGGACGGATTAGAAGCATTAAAAAAATTCAAAGAGATTCAGAAGGATATTAGAGTAATTATGGTTACGGGTGTAAATGATGCAATAGCAATGCAAAAGGCAAAAGACTTAGGAGCGCACGGCTATATTCATAAGCCGCTAATTTTAGACGAGTTAGAAAAAATAGTTATGAAGGAGTTTGAAAGCCTTAAAAAGTAATACTTTTCATCTATGACAATAAATTATAAGAGGGCATTAGAGACTGCAGCAAAAAATATGATTCTTATCCACAGGCCGGCAACGCTGTTAAAGCTGGTCCTAAGAATCATAGTGCGCAAAGCAAAATTAAAACACGCTGCTGCACTTTTATACGATAAAAAAAGAAATACCTTTGTCCTTACTGACTCAAAAGGAGAAAAGGGTTCCAAGATACCTGCCGGATATGCCCGCCTAGACCCGCACAGCGGCCTAATAAAATTCTTCCGCGAAAAGAAGAATTATCTGATTAATAAAGAAGGCGTATTAGAATTTGAGGCAATAGATAATATCTTAAACACCCAAAAGGATTTGTTTAGCAAAGACAAGGTGTTAAAGACCTACCTTCAGGAAACCAGATATCAAATGCAGCTTTTTGATGTATTCTTATGCATTCCAAGTTATGCTCATGGCATTTTACTTGGCCTATTCCTGCTAGGTAAAAAACAATCTGAAGGAACATTTTCAAAAGAAGAAATAACCTTTTTTGTGGCCTTGGCTAATGATGTTACAATGGCAGTAAGGAATGCCCAGCTATTTGAGGATTTACAGTCTGAACTTGAGCGTAATCACCGTTTGTTTATCCAGACAGCTGAGGCCCTGGCCAGCGCAATTGATGCCAAAGATCATTACACACATGGACATACTGAACGTGTTACCAACTTTAGCATGATTATCGGCCGGGAAATGCTTAAGAATAGAAAAATAAAGGTAAAAGGCAATTTCCTGGAAACGCTCAGAATTGCCAGCCTGTTACACGATATCGGAAAAATAGGCATTCCTGACACAATTCTTTCCAAAAAAGAACCACTTACCCGGGATGAAAGGCGCAAAATTGAAGAACATCCCTTAATCGGCAGCACAATACTTCATTCCTTGCAAGAGTTAGAAGAGGCAATTGCCGCGGTTAAGCAACATCATGAAAATTTTGACGGCACAGGTTATCCTAGCGGGCTAAAAACTGATGAGATAAATGTTTATGCCCGGATTATTCGTGTTGCTGATGCGTTTGACGCCATGACCAGTGACCGGCCATATAGAAAAGCATTCAACAAACAACAGGCTTGCGAAGAGTTAAGGCAATATAGCAGCACACAGTTTGACCCCACAGTGGTTAAGACTTTTTTAGAGATTTACCGACGAGGATTGATTCAATAAATGAAAAAGCGAGTTTTGCTTCTTTATATATCCGAAGTCTCGGGCCATCATCAGGCAACGTTAGCCATTGAGCGCGCCTTGAACAAGTTAGATTCAAATGTTGAAGTATTAAACGTCAACGCTTTTAAATATACTACGCCTATAACAGAGCGAATCATAAACAAGATTTATATGGGGGTAATTAAAAGAACTCCTAAGCTTTGGAAATATCTTTACGACAACCCAAGTATTATCAAGAATACCGGCCAAATTAAGAAATTAATCCACAAGTTTAATTCCCCAAAACTTAACAACCTGATTGAGAGATTTAGGCCGGATTGCGTTGTCTGCACCCAGGCTTACCCTTGCGGAATGATCGCTGATTGTAAAGAAAAATTTGGGCTAAATTTGCCGTTAATCGCGGTATTAACAGATTATGCGCCGCATTCTTTCTGGATTTACGATAAAGTTGATTATTATATTGTGCCGGCTGAAGAAGTAAAAGAACGCTTCATACAAAAGGGCCTTGATTCTAAAAGAATAATTAATTTCGGAATTCCCATAGACCCAAAGTTTGCGCAAAGCAAAAATAAAGAACAAATTGCCCAAAAACACGGTTTAGATATAAACAAGCCGATTATTTTAATTATGGGCGGCGGGCAGGGAATCGGACCGATAAAAAAAATTGTTAAACATTTGGAAGGTTTAGACCATGATTTGCAGCTTATTGTAATCTGTGGAATTAATAAGAGATTACAAAAATGGTTAAAAAAACGTTCAGCTGAAGGGATTAAAAAAATTCTGGTTTTTGAATACGTACAGACAATAGACGAGTTAATGGAAATTTCAAGCTGTATAATCACAAAGCCCGGCGGACTCACAACAGCAGAGTCACTTGCCAAGGGGCTGCCATTAGTATTGGTTAGCCCAATCCCCGGCCAGGAAAGTGCCAATGCCAATTTCTTAGCAAAAGTTGGCGCTGCAGTTAAGATTGAAGATATGGAAAACTTTGCTCAAGTTATAGACGAATTATTAACTGATAAACAAAAATTATTCCAAATGTCGTTTCAGGCGCGCCAGATCAGCAAACCAAAGGCAGCGCTGGATATTGCTTCTTTAATTATAAAATTATGCTCCAATACCTCTTATACAAACTAGGATTATTCCTAGCGCTTTCCTTACCCTTAAAGGGAACATATGCGCTGGCAACATTCATTTCTACTCTTCAGTATCACCTTGCGAAGAATGATAGTAATATAGTAAAAGGCAACTTAAAAGCT
>JAGVEL010000052.1 GCA_020058285.1 Candidatus Omnitrophota bacterium | reverse complement strand
AGTATTGCTAAAACCAAAGCCTGGAGCATGGAAAGGATTTGCGTTATCAAGAGCAGGCGTTGCCGATTATAGCGGTCTACTATCACGCCGGCAAAGGGGGTGACAAACAACGCGGGAAGCTGGCCGAGAAAGACTACCAACCCCAATAAGAGCGCGGAATTGGTCATCCGGTAGACCAGCCAGCTCATTGCCACCTGCTGCATCCAGGTACCAACCAGAGAAACGCCCTGGCCCACGAAGAAAAGGCGGAAGTTTTTATACCTAAGCGCGCGGAAAGCAGAAACCGTGGCAATGATTTTCTTAAAGTTAAATTTTTGCATGGGAATTAATTAGCGACACTACCGATTAAAAGCTACACCTGCCGGCTAGCTGGGATGAACACAGATAAAAAACTACAGGTAAACCAAATAGCAAGTGGGAAATTCCTGCTTTCCCACTTACTGACCTTTCCATTCCTTAGAATGATATCTAAATAAAGAATTGATTAGGGCCGCCGCCCTATTCTAGTAAAAGTACACTTCCCCGGAATGCGCTATTTCCGTTCCCGCCGAAGATGGCTCGGTTCGATTTCTACCGGGGTAAGTTTAATGGCATGGCCGTCGATAGAAACCGCGAATAGCTGGTCGAGCTTGAGATTCATGCCGTTTACAATCTGGCTAGGAATAGTCACTTGATTCTTGGGCCTAAGCCGAGTAATCATTTTTCATCTCCTCGCAAGACAAATATCATATAAGCTTAAAACTGTCAAGTGGGAAACTCCTACTTTCCTACTTTCCTACTTTCTAACCTTGCTTTTCTTCCCTAGAACAGTGTCTAAATATGGAATTAATTAGGGGGCGCCACCTACTTTCATAAATCAGTACCGATTGTAAACAACTAACGAACACAAATAACAAGTAGGAAATTCCAACTTTCTTACTTTCCTACTTGCTGCCCTCCCCATCCCTCCCAATATTGCCTTTGAAACAGTACAGGGCGCGTGTTTGGTTTTAATTTTCTTTCTGTTTTAACGTCTTAAGCGACCAACGGATAAAACGGATGGCGGCGATAATTGGATAACCGATTATGGCTATGCTTAAACCCATAGACATCATTTTCATATACGGGGCGTAACCTACCAGGGAATATTGCATATTTTGCATAACTCGGGATTTGGCTGCGCTGTGTTGAATCAAATAGACATTATTCAAATGCCTGCCGAAAAAGTATATTCCCAGGCCCAAAATTACCATTGCCAACAGGATTAATCCTTCCCTGGCGATGATGATATTTTTTCTCTTTTCCATGCTTATCTCCTGATAGTTTCCTTCTAAAAAGTTAATTATGGCCAATGCCTATTTTCACAGATTAACACAGATTAAAAACTACACCTGCCTGCCGGCAGGCAGGGATGAACACAGATAACAAGTAGGAAATTCCTACTTTCCTACTTTCGCACTTTTTTTCTTCCTTACTTGCATGCTTGCTGACCCTGCTGCTTCCTATGAAATGCTGTTTAGGCAAAGAATTAATTAGGACCGTCCCCATTATTTGTTTTCTGAAATTTACCTTAAATTTTCCTTGATAACTCTTGATACGCTGTAATGATAAAAGGCATTACTGGCATGATTGTAGCCATATCGACATTCACAAGATAATTGTGAGCGGCTGTATCTCCTAGAAACTTGATTCCTGCGATATTTTTTGCAGTTTTTAGTATTAAAAAAATCGTTCCCTTTATTTTAGTATTGGTAGCTAGATTAAGCATTTTGCTCAAATTGACGAATTCTCCATCTTTATCTTTTAACCTATCTACTAGACAATTTTTTGCAAAAGCCACAAAAATCAATTTTTCAAGAATCTTTCTTAATAAAAAAGCTGTGCATGTTCCGCTTTTGCCAAAGTTTAATTTTAAATCTATTATTTCAGTTCTAAAATCATTGCCCAAAGTTTTAATTAGAGAATCCGGTAGGATTTTATCATTTAAGGTTATATTTTTAGTTCTATATTTTTGTATATACTTATATTTTAGCCGTGGGCCTTTACGCGTAAGGTATGATCTCGCACGCTTCAATGCCATTTGCAAATTTTGACTAGATGGATTACAACCTAATTCTTGTGATAGCTCTTGTTTGATATCGTTAAAAGCTCTCTCCTCAGCAAAGAAGCCTCTTTCCCATAGAATCTTCAGCATATCAGCGAGTTTTCTTTCTACTTTCTTTCTACCAAGCATACGCTTTATATTCCTTACCATTAATGGTTTTGCTTGTTTTCCTAAGTTGCTTTCTGTTAGCCAGCCGTAATAAAGCAACAGCAACCCGATTAAAATCACAAGGATAGCTATCTTTAATTTCTTTATATACTTCTTCCGCTGTTTTAGACTTAGAAAAGAATGTTTTATTTCTGCAATCAATAATACGATCGCTTAGAGACGGTTTCACCTCTGGGTTAGTCGATTTCTTCTTATGTTTCAGAATAGTTTCTAATTCAGAAATCCTTTTTTCGTGATCATACAACATTTTCTGCATCGTCTTTTCATCAACCATATTATCCTCCTATGTAAAATTTTAAAATTATTCCAGATTAGATTACCTTTTAACATAACTCCATTTTTTATTCTGCTTAATTCTGCCCAGCGTCCGCTTCCTAACCTGCTTTAAGAGAACTCCCGATAGGGTAGTCATAGGATAAATCATGCCCTGTTCTTCTAGGGCATTTTTTATATCTAGCAAGGTTTTTGGTTTGTCGAAATAACCAGTTTCTCTTAAAGAAATAACAATATCAGTGGCAGTATTATTCTTCTGTTGAATAGTTCTTTTTCTTAATCCTACTGAGTGAGTTACTTCATTTCTAGCAGAGAAACTCTCTTCGCTCTTTATTGCAGTTAGTATCTGACTAATTTCTGCTGGTTCGCCTTCAATCAAAATCTTTGTGCCCTTGCTTGTAGTAATTTTAGCTTTAGCCATAAAATCCCTCCTTAAATTTATATTCCATTATTTCATTATTACAATATTACACTATTATATTTAGTTTGTCAAGTTATTTTTGAATCTAAATATGAAAGTGACTGCTTTTAATGCACGCTAATTAAAAAGGCAACCAGCGTTTTT
>JAGVEL010000014.1 GCA_020058285.1 Candidatus Omnitrophota bacterium | reverse complement strand
GTTTCGCATATTGAAGCAGGTAAAATCAGCCGCGCTTTGGCAAGAGAGGAAGGGATTTTTGTCGGTATATCCAGTGGCGCAGCAATGTGGGCCGCATTAGAGGTTGCAAAGCGCAAAGAATCCGAAGGAAAATTAATTGTCGTAATTTTACCTGACACCGGAGAAAGATATCTTTCTACTTGGGTTTTCCAGGAGGAGGCTGTTTAAACATATGGTTACAGATAAAAGCATTGTCCAGACAAAATATTTTACTTTTAGCCAGCCTCCTAACGAATTACCTTTAGAGTCAGGCTTAAAGCTTGGTCCAATTACTCTTGCTTTTGAAACTTATGGAGAGCTTAATGCTAATAAGAGTAATGCTATTCTTATTCTGCATGCCTTATCCGGAGACGCGCACGTAGCCGGAATGCATCAAGGTGATGAAAAACCTGGCTGGTGGGATTCTATGGTTGGTCCAGGTAAGGCATTTGATACTAATAAATATTTTGTTATTTGTTCTAATGTTATTGGCGGATGCAGAGGTAGTACTGGGCCGTCATCAATAAATCCTAAAACAAATAAACCCTATGCCTTAAGTTTTCCGATGATTACAATCTCTGATATGGTTAATGCTCAAAGATTTTTAATAGATCATCTGGGTATTGATAAGTTGCTTTGTGTTGCTGGTGGTTCAATGGGCGGAATGCAGGCTTTACAGTGGGTAGCGAATTTCCCCCAGAGGGTGCGGTCTTGCATACCAATATCTACTGGCCTGAAGCATTCTCCGCAACAAATTGCTTTTGATGAAGTAGGCAGGCAGGCAATTATGGCTGATCCGGATTGGAAAGAAGGAAATTATTATGAAACTGGCCAGCCAGAGAAAGGCTTGTCTGTTGCCCGGATGCTCGGCCATATTACATATATGAGCGATCAGTCAATGGAGGATAAGTTTTCCCGGAAACTCAAAGATAAGAATTACAGCTTTAAATTTGAAACTGATTTTGAAGTAGAGGGTTACTTAATCTATCGAGGCGATATTTTTGTTAAACGCTTTGATGCGAATTCTTACCTTTATATTACCAAGGCAATGGATTATTTTGATTTGTCCGCAGACAAGCTTATTCCCGAAAACAAAACTCTTGATAGCCGGTTTTTGGTTATTGCTTTTAAGTCTGATTGGCTTTATCCGCCCTATCAATCTCAGGAGATTGTGCGCTTGTTAAAGAGCCGGCATGTCCACTCTTCTTATTGTGAGATTAATTCAACTTATGGCCATGATGCTTTTCTCTTAGAGATTAAGGAAGAGACACGGCTGATAAACCACTTTTTAAGCAATATTTTTAAAGGATAAAATTCAAATGAGCGAAGAATTTCAAACCAAACGCTTAGATTATAAAATAATTTACCAGATAATTGAGCCCGGTTCCAGAGTCCTGGACTTAGGTTGCGGCGACGGGGAATTGCTGAATTTCCTGGCTAAGAGTAAGAATGCCCATGTCCAGGGCATAGAAGTAGATGAGCAGGCAATCTATAAATGCGTGGAAAAAGGCTTAAGCGTATTTCATACTGATATTGATAGCGGGCTAAGGGGGTATCCGGATAAATCTTTTGATTATGTTATCTTAAATCAAAGTATGCAGGAAACCAAAAAAGCTGATTTTGTTATACAGGAGGCTTTGCGCGTAGGCAATAAGGCAATAATTGGTTTCCCTAATTTTGCCAACCTCCGGGCAAGGTTTATGCTTTTCTTTCAAGGTAAAGCTCCGATAACAAAATCACTGCCGTTTTATTGGTATAATACGCCTAATTTGCATTTTTTAAGCATTACTGACTTTAAAAATTATTGTGCTGATAAGAACATTAAGATTCTTGATGCTTTTTATCTTGGCAAGACTAGCACTATTAGAATCTGGCCAAACTTGCTTGCCTTAGATGCAGTTTTTGTAATCACCCGCCGGCATTAAAATCATTACCTAACCCACAGCATAGAAGCAGCAAGACTTTTTAAATTCTTTTGAAAAAGATTAAAAAAGTCTTGACAAATAGAGAATTTAGTGTATACTTGTAATATTCGTGTTTTGCAACGTCTAAGAAGATTCACCTTCCTGTTTCTGAATTAAATTACCTAAACCAAAAAATGGAGTTATTTTATTTATGAGAAAAATTATTTTCTTAGTACTGATTACTGTTGCCATAACCTCAATCTACCTTATAAGCAACTCTGCTTATGCTAGTTACTATGTAAATAATTCTATCAAGCGCAACAATTATACTGGCGTTGCTTCTTGGTATGGCAAGAGGTTTCATGGCCGTAAGACTGCTGCCGGTGAGCGCTATAATATGTTTGAGTTGACTGCAGCACATAAGACTCTGCCTTTAGGTACTTTGGTTAAGGTTACTAGCTTAGATAATGGACGAGAGGTTATCGTCAGAGTAAATGACCGGGGTCCTTATATACCTGGCAGGGTTATTGATTTATCTCTAGCTGCAGCCTGTGAATTGCGTATGGTTGAGAAAGGCTTGGCTGAGGTGAAATTAGAGATTTTACCAAGATCTAATTAGAATAAATTTAAAAATTTTTATACTTCGACATTGCTAAAACTGCACCTTAAGGGTGCAGTTTTTTGTTTTAGAAGTTTTAAGCTCAAGATTAGCCGAAGGGTTAATTTTGTGCTAAAATAATTTGTTATGAAACCCAAATATCCACAATTACTCGTTTCTGACAAAAAAGGTAAGGTTTTTGAATTAACGCGCTTTCAGGCAACCGCGATGAAAGCCGGAAATATTTTCAGGCTGGCCAAAGCGGATTTAATCAAATTACCAATTGGTTCCAGCTTATTCTTGTTGCCTAAAAGGCTGGCAGTTGGTTTTAGCCAAGCTTCCGGGTGCTTTGAAACGATAAAGGAAAAAATATTTGCGGTTGCTGCATTTTTGCCTCCAGGCTATGCCCTGACTTTTAATTGCGCTTTTAAACAAGCCGATAGAGAAAAAGTCCTGCCGCTTTTTGCCTATGCGCCGGTTGTTTTTTATAAAAATAATCTTTTTACTACAGCTATCAGGATTGATAAAGAGCTAAGGCAGGATGAAAGATGTATGGACATAGGAAAGTTAAAGAGGAATATCCGGATAGTCCGTGCAAAATTTGCGAAAAACAGATTATTTAAACATCTTGAAGGTTGTGCGCAAATTTCTAATTGCCCGGCAGCTAAGAATCTATTCCTAAATAGATACGAGGCGCCGCTACCTACATCGCCTTTTTGCAATTCTCGCTGCTTGGGTTGTATATCATTTCAACCAGAAAAACTTTGTCCGATTACTCAGCCGCGCATAAAATTTATTCCAACTCCTGCTGAGATTGCTGAGGTGGCTGTTTATCATATTAGTAAGACCAAAGATCCTGTAGTCAGCTTTGGACAAGGTTGCGAAGGAGAGCCGCTTCTTGTTGGTAAAGTTATTGAACAGGCAATAAAGTTAATCAGAAAACAAACACAAAAAGGCATAATAAATTTAAATACAAATGCCAGTAAGCCAGAAGTTTTAGCCAGGTTATGCGATGTTGGCTTAGATAGTTTGCGCGTAAGCCTAAATAGCTGCCAAGAAGATTTTTATCATAAATACTATAAGCCGCAGGATTATAATTTTAAAGACGTTTTAAGGTCAATGAAAATTGCCAGGAAAAAAGATATTTTTATTTCGATAAATTATTTGAGTATCCCAGGTTTTACTGATTCAAAACAGGAATTTGGCGCATTAAACCTCTTTTTACAAAATTTTAACGTAGATATGATTCAGTGGCGTAACCTTAATTTTGATCCGCTATACTATTTTTTTATTCTTAAATTAACGATTAAACCTTCAGATATGTTAGGGATGCATTATATTATAAAATCACTCAAGAATAAATTCCCGCGCCTGATGATGGGCTATTTTAATCCTTCCCGAGCAAGAATCCACCGCTTTAAATCCAAATAAAAATTATTAGTTACCAAAGGTAATGACCCTGCCAATTTTCTCGCTTTCTGTTGTTTCTTCTTTAATGCCCTTTGGAAAATTGGTCCTGTCAAGGTTTGTATTCGCAGGAACGCTCGCTT
>JAGVEL010000048.1 GCA_020058285.1 Candidatus Omnitrophota bacterium | reverse complement strand
CTTATTCTGCTTGCGGTTAGATTGGCAATGCAGCCATTTTTGAATTTTAAGCGCACATTAGCTATGTCTTCAAGGTTAGTTAAGACATTAACGCCTACAGCATCAATTGAAACTACATCTGATCTAACTAGGCCTAAAATGAGGTCAATATCATGGATCATCAGGTCTGCAACCACGCCAATGTCTAAGGAGCGTTGTGGAAATGGGCTTAATCTATGGCATTCAATGAATTTTGGCTCTTTTACAACGTCACAAACTGCCCTAAATGCATTATTGAATCTTTCAATATGGCCGACTTGGAGTATGCGTTTTTTGTTGTTAGCTAATTTTAGGAGCTTGTCTGCTTCGTCCAAGTTGTGGGTTATTGGTTTTTCTACCAGAACGTGGCAATTTTTATTCAGGCAATCCCAGGCAACTTTAAAGTGGTCTTTTGTGGGTACGGCAATTACAGCTGCTTGTGTTTGGCCGATAAGTTCATGGTAATCTTTAAAATATGCTGTATTTAGAGCCTGGGCAACAGATCTGCCTTTTTGTTCATCTATATCACAGACGCCGACAAGCTGGGCCTGGCTGATTTGTCCCAGGGTTTTGGCGTGCCTTTCGCCTAAATGGCCTACGCCGATGACGCCAATATTGATTTTTTGCATAGAAAGATTAAAAATACTTAAAATTGTTACAAAAATATGATAAATTCACACTTTGGTTATCCTATCAAATATACATAAGTTTGTCAAGGAAGGCTTAAAAAGTGCAGAAAATAAAATTAGACAAAACCAGTTTAGCGTGGTAGAATTACTGGCAGTCTAGTTGCTTTTAATCATTACTTATTAGAAATAAAAAGGTTAGAGCTAAAATGAAAAGCTACATGAGATTATTGAAATTCTTGCGGCCATATCGTTTATTGTTGGCTGCAGCTGTATTTTGCATGTTGGTTTCAGCTATTTTTGATGCTGCACAGTTATCAATGATTGTGCCTTTAGCTGATAAAGTACTCACCAATAAGAAGATTATTATACCTAAGCAGTTGCCAGACCAAATTGCCGGCCTGATAAGCTCAATAAACAATACCGAGCCTTTAAAATTATTGAATATCATGGCTATAGTTGTATTAATAATGCTTCTTCTTAAGGGCTTGTTTAACTATCTCCAGTCTTATTTGATGAGCGATATCGGCCAACAGGTAGTTCGCGATGTTCGCTCTAAGCTTTATGCAAAATTACAGGATTTATCCCTGGATTACTTTATCCGCAAAAGAAGCGGAGAGTTGATTTCGCGTATTACCAACGATGTCAAACTCATAGAAAACGCCGCCAGCTATGGTTTTACCGACGTGCTTTACCAGTCTTTTCAGGTAGTAGTGTTTACATTTTTGGCGTTTTATATTCATTGGAAACTTGCGCTTACTTCTATCGTGATTTTGCCCTTAATCAGCCTACCGATTGTTTCCGTGGGTAAGAAGATTAAGAAATTAGCCATTAGTTCTCAAGAAAAGATGGCAGATATCAATTCTATTTTAGTTGAGACAATCTCCGGAGTGCGTATTGTTAAGGCGTTTTGTATGGAAGAAGCGGAGATTAATAAATTCAAGAGCCACAATCGGGACTACTATAAGATTACCATGAAATCAATTAAGCGCGTTCTGATGCTTGCTCCGTTAACTGAGGTAATCGGTGCTTTTGGCGGCATTTTTGTATTTGTTTGGGCAGGTAAAGAGGTTATTACCGGCAAACTTTCTTTTGGAGTTTTCGGCTTATTCTTGGGATCATTGCTTTCAATGATCCGGCCGTTTAAAAAACTTTCCCAGGTTCACTCGCTTAACCAGCAGGCAATTGCTGCCAGTAATAGGGTTTACGAGATTTTAGATTCCCGGCCGTCTGTACAGGAGAAAGAAAAAGCTCAGGATCTTGCACGAATAAAGAACAGGATAGTTTTTGATAAGGTGAGTTTTCGTTACGAGACTAACCAGATACTTAAAGATATAGACCTCGAGGTAAATATTGGCCAAGTAATTGCGATTGTTGGCCCAAGCGGCGCAGGAAAAAGCACCTTGGTTGATCTTATTTTGCGTTTTTATGATCCGGTTGAAGGCAGGATTCTTATTGATAATGTTGATTTGCGCGATGTGACAATCAGGTCATTAAGAGAGCAGAGCGGCTTGGTAACCCAGGAAACCATTCTGTTTAATGATGCTGTCAGGGCAAATATTGCCTATGGCAAGAAAGACGTCAATTTTCAGGATATAGTTAAGGCAGCCCAAAAAGCCGGCGCACATGATTTTATAATGAATATGCCCAAGGGTTACGATACGCTTATCGGTGACAGAGGATATAAGTTGTCCGGAGGCGAGCGTCAACGTCTGGCAATAGCCCGGGCAATTTTAAAAAATCCACCGATATTGATTCTGGATGAGGCAACTTCGCAGCTGGATAGCGTTTCAGAGGGGTTTGTGCAAACTGCAATTAATGAAGTTATCAGCGGCAGGACTGTATTTATAGTTGCCCATAGGCTTTCTACAGTGAAGAATGCCGATAAGATTATTGTTCTGGATAAAGGAGTGATTGTAGAAACAGGCAATCATCAGGAATTAGTGGCCAAAAATGGCTTATATAAGCTGCTTTGGGATATGCAGCAGGCTTTGCCCGAAGAAGAGGCTGGTTAAAATCGGCTCAAAAAATTGCTTGCCACAAGCTGAAAATTAGAGTATATTATTCTATTTACGTAAGAAGTTTTCAAAGAAATGCTTCATTTTTGCTCAGAAATTCAAATTTTGCCCATCCCAAGTTTCTATGGTAGGCCCGTATACAATCCTGAGTGATAGAAGCGAAATTAAAGGAGGTTTCATTTGACCACAGATTTTATCAAACAACTTCTAGAGGCAGGAGTACACTTTGGGCACCAAACAAAACGCTGGAATCCAAAGATGGCAAAGTATATCTTTGATCAACGCAACGGAGTCTATATTATAGATTTAGAAAAAACAGCTGCTTGTTTAGAAGAAGCGCGTGCGTTTTTAAAGGATCTAGCAGCTAAGGGGGAAAGTATCCTGTTTGTCGGCACCAAAAAACAGGCGCGGGAAATTATCCGGCAGGAAGCAGAGCGTGCAGGAGTCTTCTATGTTAGTGAACGCTGGGTAGGAGGCTTATTAACCAATTTCCAGACAGTCAGGAAATCAGTCAAGAGGCTTAAAGAATTAGAGAGGATGCAGCAAGATGGGATTATGAATAAATTATCCAAGAAGGAAGTTGCCCGACTGACAAAGGAAATGGATAAGCTTAAGAATAATTTTTCCGGAATATTAGATATGGAAGCATTACCCCGAGCAATTTTTATTATAGATCCAAAGAAGGAAGATACAGCAATCAAAGAGGCAGATCGTTTAGATATACCGGTTGTTGCGCTTATTGATACAAACGGAAACCCGGATATGGTAGATTTTTGCATTCCCGG
>JAGVEL010000043.1 GCA_020058285.1 Candidatus Omnitrophota bacterium | reverse complement strand
TTTTCTAAATCCATTTTTAAATCAAGCTTGTTTTCAATACCCACAGAAAGCCGCACTAAATTATCCTTTATCCCACGTTTTATTCTTTCCTCAGGTGAAAATGAACTATGAGTCATCTTAGCAGGATAGCATACCAGGGATTCCACTCCACCTAAACTCTCAGCCAGCAAAAATATTCTTAGTCTGGAAAGAAATTTTTCAACTGCTGCAAATCCTCCTTTTAATTCCAGGCAAAGCATCCCTCCAAAACCACGCATTTGCTTCTTAGCCAAAGAATACTGCCGATGATTACTCAAACCAGGATAGTATATGCGTTCTACTTTAGGGTGAACCTTGAGAAAGCGCGCTAAATACAGGGCATTTTTTTCGTGTTCTTTCATTCTTACTGCTAAAGTTTTTATTCCCCGCAACACTAACCAGCTATCCCATGGCCCAGGAACTGCGCCGATTGCATTTTGATAAAATTTTAACTCACTATAAACCTTCTCGTTTGAAGTTATTACTGCTCCACCAATTATATCGCTGTGGCCAGCAAGATATTTTGTTGTGCTGTGCACAACGATATCTGCACCCAGCTCAAGCGGCCTTTGAAAATAAGGGCTGGCAAAAGTATTATCAACTGCCAAAAGTAATTTCTTTTCTTTAGCTATATTAGCTAATTTTCTAATATCAATGATTTTTAGAAGCGGATTAGTTGGAGTCTCAATCCAGATAATCTTAGTATTCTTTTTAATTGCTTTTTTGAAGCTGTCAATATAATCAACATCAGCATATGAAATTTTAAGCCCCCAGCGTTTAAATACTCTTTCTAAAAGCCGGTAAGTGCCACCATAAATATCATCTCCAACTACAACATGATCCCCTTTTTTAAGCAAATTAAAAACAGCAGCGGTTGCACTCACGCCAGAAGCAAAAGCCAGGCCATACAAAGCGTTCTCCAAAGAAGCTAGTGCTTCCTCAAGCGCCTTTCTGGTAGGGTTACCTGTGCGGGAATATTCATACCCTTTATGCCGGCCTATGGCTATCTGCTGGTATGTTGAAGTCTGATAAACTGGCACAATGACTGCGCCGGTCAAGGGATCTGGCTTTTGGCCATCATGTATTGCCCGGGTTTCAAATTCCATAAAATTATTCCCCTTTTTGCGTCAACCAGTAATGGACTAAATCTGCCCTGGTAACTAACCCCACTGGCACTTCATTTCTCTTAATCACAATGCCTGTTGCTCCGGATAAAAGTATTCTATATGCCTCGGCAATATCAACCTGTTCATCTAAAACCGGCAAAGGTTTACTCATAACTGCAGAGATTGCTTGTTGAGAAAAAACTACGCCATCATGGAGTAGCTTCATCATCGATGCTTCATTCAAGCTGCCGACAACCTGATTATTATCAACAACCGGAAGTTGCGAGATATTATATTCCTGCATAATCTTAGACGCCTTAAGTAGACTATCTTGGGAACTCACTGATATAAGCGACGGAAAATCACTTTTGTCCCTTAGAATCTCGCTAATTTCTATACTTCTTATTTTCCTGCCTTCCCAGAATCCATTTTCCTGCATCCAGGAATCAGAAAATATCTTATTAATATAATTCCTGCCTGTATCTGGCAAAAGCACGACAATATATTTTGGTTTTTCAAGGCGCTGAGCGTATTTCAAAGCTGCAGCCAAAGCCGTACCAGCAGAACCGCCTACTAATAAACCTTCTTCTTGAGCTAAGCGCCTGGCTGTATTAAAAGATTCCTTATCACTTACCCGCACCATCTCATCAACAACTTGACGGTTAAAAGTCTTGGGTATAAAATCCTCGCCGATTCCTTCTACTTTATAAGAGTGAGGGCTGTCACCGGATAAAATCGAGCCTTCCGGATCAGCTCCGACAATAGTGATTGTTGGCTTTTTCTCTTTTAAGTATTTTCCTGTGCCAGAAATAGTTCCGCCAGTACCCATGCCTGCCACAAAACAATCGACCTTACCTTCTGAATCCTGCCAAATCTCCGGCCCAGTGGTTAAATAATGGGCCAAGGGATTATTGGGATTCGCAAACTGATTCGGCCGATAAGCACCGGGTATTTCTTTAGCCAGGCGTTCTGCCACACCGTTATAACTCTCCGGAGAATCCGGAGCTACAGAGGTGGGGGTAATCACCACCTCTGCCCCGTATGCTTTTAGCAAATTAATTTTATCCTGGCTCATCTTATCCGGTAAAACAAAAATGCAACGGTATTTTTTTATCGCTGCAACTAATGCTAAGCCTGCGCCAGTGTTACCCGCTGTAGCCTCGATAATCGTGCCTCCTGGCTTTAACAGGCCATCTCGTTCTGCAGCCTCAACCATTGCCAAGGCAACTCTATCCTTTACACTGCCACCAGGATTAAGGAATTCAACCTTGGCATATATTGTTGATTTTATTCCCCGAGTAATATTATTAAGCCTAATCAACGGCGTTCTACCAATCGCCTCAAGTACGCTATTGTATTGTGCCATTTTAGTCTGCCTTACACAACCCCCCATCGCTTCTTCAATACTTTATAAATATGATAAACTTAGTAGTCAATCAGCACAAAAAAAATCAGCTTCCAAAAGCTGCTTAAATGTTATAGGTTAACTGTTCTTTCTTAACCTGTGAAATCAATTTATCAAAAGTTATTGCCTCAAGGCGGCTGACTGTTTCCTTGTTGATATTGTCTAATATCGCTAATATTACTTTATCCGCTTCAGACTGCTTGACAGATCTTGATACTTTAGGAGTTTCAACCAGGCTATCATCAATTGCCCGGAATACTTCAACTAATGATATCTGTGAAGGCTGCCTAGTCAGATAGTAACCGCCAACCACACCCCTGGTACTATTCACCAAGCCGGAACGTTTAAGCTGAATAAGCAATTGCACTAAAAATTCTTTGGGAACGTTCTGGGATTTAGCAATCACGCCTAATCTGATGGGCTGCTGATTATTATAACGTAGAGCCAGTTCCAAAACTGCCTTATATGCGTATTCTATCTTAGCTGGGAATTTCATTTCCTTTTTATGTTAATACTACTATGTTTATTATATTACTTAAGTATACATAAAAATAAAAAAAAGTCAAGTATCTTTTTTTATGTTTTCCATAACTTATTATACTCCAACATCTTACAACTGTAAAATTTTAAGAATGCCAATTAGCCCCCTCTCTCCTTCTTCTGCTTTTTCTTCTCCTCAATTATCTTTTGGGCAATCTCCTGCGGTACTTGCTCATAACGGTTGAATTGCATAGAGCAGGTAGCCCG
>JAGVEL010000008.1 GCA_020058285.1 Candidatus Omnitrophota bacterium | reverse complement strand
TCGGTTCGGCTTCCTCGCTCGTCCTCGCACTTTGTGCTCGGACACCGTGCCCGCTCGTCGCCTCTATGTCCTGCTCATATCAAACCTTGCCACCCATTTTGGAGTAGTTAAGGACAAGTACTGAGCAAGCTCGAAGGGCGCGTCGAAGTACTAAAATCGTGATCTTCGCTCCCTGCCTGCCGGCAGGCAGGGAAAATTGCCAGATTCATTTTTTAGAAAAAACTCAAGACCGTTTCCGAACGAGCATACGGAGCGCAGGAGCTAAGCATATGAGGTGAGACTTTTCCGTGTACTTCTACCCTGCAAAAACCCCCTGTGGGGGATGGGGGGACATACAGGAAAAGTTGAGACGAATAGCTGCGAGCACCGAAAGCGAGAGAGGAAAGGGGGTTGAGTTCCCCTTTTTCGTTGACACGCTTTTTATTTTATGTTAATTTAAACCCTTAGTATAATATTAAGGTAAGAATAAAAATGATTTCGGATAACGTTGCGCAACTACAAAAAAAACTTTCTTTGATTTGTGGGCGTCTTAATCAGAGGCTCGACGAAATTACACTGGTTGCTGTGACTAAAGCTGCAAACGTAGAAATGATTAAGCTGGCAATTGACTGCGGGATAAATAATATTGGAGAGAACCGAGCCCAAGAAGCTGTCTTAAAATATAACTCAATCTGCACTACGCAATACGCACAACGATTAAAATGGCATATGGTCGGCCACCTTCAGACAAATAAGGTAAAAGAGGCAGTAAGGATTTTTGATTTAATTCACTCTGTGGATAGCCTAAAACTTGCGCAAGCTATAAATAAACACTCGCAAGATTTAAATAAAATACAAAATATTCTCATCCAAGTTAATACCTCTGGAGAAGTCTCTAAGTTCGGGATAAAACCAGAGGAGACAATAGGACTTATTAAACAGCTTTCTAATTTTAAAAATCTTAATATGTGTGGCCTAATGACTATTGCTCCGGTTGTTGATAATCCTCAAAAAACTCGGCCATTTTTTAAGAAATTAAGAGAGCTTAGGGATGAGATTAACGTACAGCGCAATGCACACAACGCAATACACATTTTATCTATGGGTATGACTGATGATTTTGAAATAGCAATAGAAGAAGGGTCAAATATGATTAGGATTGGCAGGGCTATATTTAAATGAGGCCTAAACTTACGGAAGCGTAAGCTGAACGTAAGTTTGTTGGCCGAATTTATCCCGACGAATGCGGGGAAATTTTATTCTAAAATTTCCCGCATCTTATGAGTCGGGACAGATAAGGCAAATAGCAATGAGCGCAGATAAAAAAAAGATAGGAATAATCGGTTTCGGTAATATGGGTTCGGCGATAGCTGGGAGGCTTAAAGCCGATTATCAGGTTTTTGTTTTTGATAAAGATAATAACAAGACTAAAGATTTGTTGGGTTTGAAACTTTGCTCTGATATAAAAAGCCTTTTAGAAAGTAGTGATATTTTAATCTTAGCAATTAAGCCGCAAGATTTTGAATCTGTATTACCTGAGATTAGGCCTGTAGGAAATAATAAATTGGTTATTTCAATAGCTGCGGGTATAACTACTGTGTATCTGGAGAAAATTTTAGGCAAGGCTAGAGTAGTCAGGTCTATGCCAAACCTTCCGGCAAAAATTGGCCAAGGTATGATTTGTTTAGCTAAGGGTAAATATGCGCAAAATTATGATTTGGCCAAGGCAGCAGAGATTTTTGCTCATCTGGGCGAGACTTTAGAGATAAGGGAAGGGTTAATGAATGCGGCAACAGCCATATCCGGTAGCGGGCCAGGCTATTTTTACTATTTAGTTGAAAATAAATCCTTAGATGAAGCCAAAAGTTATGCAAAGGATTATTTTATTCCTGAGCTTAAGATAAGCGCTGAAAGATTAGGGTTTAGTATAGAGCAAGCAAATATTTTATCTGAAGTTACAACCAGGGGAAGTATTATTTATCTTGAGAAAACTAAAATTACTGCAGCCGAGGCAAGAGAACAGGTTACATCCAAAGGTGGTACGACTCAGGCGGGATTAGAAGTTTTAGAAATGCGCGGAAATTTAAGCCAGGCAGTTCAGGCCGCATTGAAAAGGGCTGAAGAATTATCTAGGGGGGCATAATATGGGTCGTATCGGCATTATCGGCGGAAGCGGATTATATAATCTTGAAGGTATCAAGAATATAAAAGAGGTGGAATTGAATACGCCATTTGGTAAGCCTTCGGATAAATTCATTTTAGGAATCATGGAGGATAAAGATGTGGTATTCTTGCCGCGTCACGGAGTCGGCCATCGTATATCGCCCAGCGAAATTAATTACCGCGCCAATATTTATGCCCTGAAATCCTTGGGTGTAGAGAGGATTATTTCTGTTACCGCCTGTGGTAGCTTAAAAGAGGAATACCGGCCGTTAGATTTTGTGGTAGTGGATCAATTCGTCGACCGGACAAATCAAGCCCGGCATATGACTTTTTTTAACGAAGGTATTGTTGTCCATATCTCGTTCGCCCACCCGATATGTCCTGAGCTAATCGATTTAATCTACGATACCGGGTATGGAATAAGTAAAGAACTAAGAATAAAGATGCATAAAGGTGGGACTTATATAAATATGGAGGGGCCGGCATTTTCAACCTTAGCTGAGTCAAATCTATATCGGTCCTGGGGTATGGACGTAATTGGCATGACAAATATGGTTGAAGCAAGATTAGCGCGCGAGGCAGAGATTTGTTATTCCACTTTAGCCTGCGTAACTGATTATGACTGTTGGCATCCAGAGTATGAAAAGATAACCGTGGAAATGGTAATAAATAATTTGCATAAAAACACAGAAAATGCTAAAAAAATTCTCGGTGCGGTTATAAAAAAACTTCCGGCAAAGAGGACCTGTGTTTGCAAGGATGCTTTAAAAAATGCGATTATTACCGATCGCAAACTTATTCCGGCTAAGACAAAAAGAGATTTAGAAATTATCATAGGCAAATACGTAAAATGAACCAAGATTATCGTAGTACATTAAATTTACCCAAGACGGCATTCAGCATGAAGGCTAATCTTGCTCAGAATGAGCCTAAGATTTTAGAGTTTTGGAATAAGTCTGATATCTACGCAAAGATCCGCAAAAAATATTCCGGCAAGAAAAAATATATCCTGCATGACGGCCCACCTTACGCAAATGGCCAAATCCATATTGGACACGCATTAAATAAAACGCTTAAAGATATAGTTGTAAAATTTAAGACCTTGCAGGGTTTTGATTCACCTTTTATTCCCGGCTGGGATTGCCACGGACTTCCCGTAGAACATCAGTTATTTAAAGAATTAGGCATTCAAAAAACAGAGATTGAGCAAGTTGATTTTCGTAAAAAAGCTTACAGCTATGCCCTTAGGTTCGTGGAAATTCAAAAGGAAGAGTTCGTAAGGCTTGGCGTATTCGCTGATTGGGATAAACCATATCTTACTTTGGATAAAGTTTATGAACAAATAATAGTTAAGTCTTTATCCACGCTAGTTAAAAAAGGCTACATCTATCGGGGGTTAAAACCAGTTAACTGGTGTTTTAGATGCGAAACTGCGCTTGCCGAGGCAGAGGTAGAATACATTGATCGTAACTCGCCTTCAGTATATGTCAAATTTCAAATTCTGGATTTAGATAAAAGCTTACTTCAGAAGATTGCTGGAAGTAAAAAGATTTTTGCAGTTGTTTGGACTACCACACCCTGGACATTAATCGCCAATGTTGCAATCGCAGTGCATCCTAATTTTAAATACAGTTTAGTAGAGGCGAACAATGAAGTTTGGCTGATACAAGAGGATTTAATTAACTCGGTGATGACAAAATTAGAGCTTAAAGACTATTCTGTGATTAGTCATATTCAAGGCAAAGAATTAGAAGGCGTGAATTATAAGGATATATTTGACCGGCCGGCTAATACTAATTTGAAATTTGTTTTGGCAGATTATGTTTCAAAAGAAGAAGGTACAGGTTGTGTGCATACTGCTCCTGGCCATGGACAAGAGGACTACATTACTGGCCAGAAGTACAAATTAGAAACAGTTATGCCTGTAGATAGTAAAGGCAAATTCTTTCAAGATATAGCCATAGATTTTAAGGGTCAGCATGTGCTTAAGGCGAATCAAAATATTATTGATAAGTTAAAGGGTAATGGTAATTTATTGTATTCCGGTCAGATCTCGCACAGCTATGCGCATTGCTGGAGATGTAAAGAACCGATAATTTTCCGGGCAACTGAGCAATGGTTTATGGATGTGGATAAATTAAATCTAAGAAAGAAATTATTAGATTGTGTAAATAAAAAGATTACCTGGGTTCCGGCTGAGGGACAAGAGAGGATTTCAGCAATGATTGCGCTGCGGCCGGATTGGTGTTTAAGCCGGCAGCGTTACTGGGGCGTGCCAATTCCAGCAATTGTCTGCCAAAATTGCAATAAAGAATTTTTAGTACCAGAAGTAATGGATAATTTTGCTAAGGTGATTTTAGAACTCGGAACAGATGCTTGGTTTATCAATGATTTGAAAGAATTCTTGCCAAAGGCATTCAAATGTCCGCATTGCCAGAACGACTTGTTTAAGAAAGGCGCGGATATTGTTGATGTCTGGTTTGAATCAGGAGTAAGCAGCCAGGCAGTATTAAAAACTAGAGAAAGCCTTGAATTCCCAAGTCAATTATATTTAGAAGGTTCTGATCAGCATCGTGGTTGGTTCCAATCTTCTTTGATTGTGAGTATGGCAATTGATGACAAAGCGCCGTTTGAAACAGTCTTAACTCACGGCTTTGTTGTTGACGGTCAAGGTAGGAAAATGTCAAAATCGCAAGGCAATGTAATCTCGCCCCAAGAGATAATCAAGGAATATGGCGCAGATATATTGCGGCTTTGGGTTGCGTCCAGCGATTATAATTTTGATGTGCGCATTTCCCCCGAGATAATCTCGCGGCTTTCAGAAAGTTACAGGAAGATAAGAAATACCTTAAGATTTATTTTGGGTAATCTTTTTGATTTTTGCCCGAGTGAAATCAATCTAGATTTAGATGAGTTAAGCCCAATAGATCGCTGGGTGATGTTTAAGCTAACAGAGTTAATAGAAGAAACAACGCAACATTTCAATGAATTTAATTTCTATAAAGCCCATCAGGAAATATATAATTTCTGCACAGTTCTTTTAAGTTCTTTTTATCTTGACGTGCTTAAAGATTTACTCTATACTTCTAGGTCTAATTCAACGAAGCGTCGGGCTAGCCAATTTGTTCTTTATCAGATTTTAGTTAATCTCACTAAACTTATCTCGCCGATTTTGAGCTTTACAGCTGAGGAGGTCTGGCAGCTTATTCCGGAGAAAAATAGCGAATCGGTTTTTCTGTCTGATTGGCCGCAAATTGACAAGAAGTGGACAGATACATTTCTGGATAAAGATTTCATGCGGATTTTGGAGATTCGCGATTCAGTATTAAAAGCCTTAGAGGAAAAGCGCTCTCAAGCGTTGATTGGCAGTTCTTTGGAGGCAAAAGTAACTTTGGATTTGGAAAGTAGTAGTGATTTTAAGCTTTTAGATAAATACAGAGATTACTTAAATTTGATATTTATAACATCCTGGGTAACTTTTAAAAAAAGTGGAAAATTTAATATTCTTGTTGAAAAAGCGGCTGGAGATAAATGCGTGCGTTGTTGGAATTATGATGAAAGCGTAGGCCAGGATAAAGAAAATCCTTTAATCTGTTCAAGGTGCAGTCAAGCTTTAAAGTAAAAAAGGAGACTCTTCGAGATGACTAAAAAGAAATTTTCAAAGACCGATTTAAAGAATTTTAAGAAGCTAATTTTAAAAAGAAAAGAAGAGATACAAGAGGAATTGCGCCATATAAAAGAAGACGCCTTGAATCAATCACAGCGCGATGCAGCAGGCGATATAAGCGCCTATACCTTGCATATGGCAGATATTGCTACAGATAGCTATGATCGTGAATTTTCCTTAGGTATAGCTTCTAGCGATCAAAAGGTGCTATTTGAGATAGAGGATTCTTTAAAACGTATAGATGACGGGACTTTTGGTGCCTGTGAGAGTTGTTCTAAATCTATTGCCAAAACCAGGCTTAAGGCATTACCCTATACACGGCTATGCAAAAAATGCCAGGAAAAGTTGGAGAGAAAGTAAAGTTTTTTCTGTTTGCCTTCCTGATATTCCTTCTTGATTTTTTTTCTAAAAAAATAATTCTCGAAAATTTAACTTTTGGTCAAAGTCTACCCGTAGTTCGCTCTATATTTAACTTAAGCCTCGTAGCAAATACAGGGAGCGCCTTTGGGTTATTTAAGAATCTCGCCCCATTTTTTGTATTTTTTTCTTTTTGTGCAATTTTTATAATCATCTATATATTTTTAAACTTAAAGTCTGTTAATCGGATTTATTTTTATTCTCTTTCGCTTATTTTAGCCGGAGCAGTAGGCAATTTAGTCGATAGGCTTACTTACGGTTTCGTAGTTGATTTTTTGGATTTTAGAATCTGGCCGGTATTTAATTTAGCTGATTCCGCGATAACAATTGGGGTCAGCTTGTTAATTTTTACACTCATATTTAAAAAGCAACCAACCTTAACTGCTAAACACTAAAAATTATATGCATCCGATAATTTGTCAAATAGGACCAATTACAATTTACTCTTACGGCCTGATGTTTGCGCTGGGTTCTTTAGCCTGCCTTATTTTTATAATTAAGGAAGGCAGGCGGCAAGGCTTAGATTCCAGAATATTTTATGATTTATATTTCTGGGTATTAATTACTGCGATAATCGGGGCAAGGTTGCTTTATATCTTGACCAATATTACTTTTTTTATCAGTAATCCTTTAGAACTAGTAAAAATTTATCACGGTGGGCTTTCTTGGTTCGGGGGCCTGGTTTTTGCAATTTTTGCTTTTATTGCGATTTCAAGATTATATAAAATATCATTTTTTATCCTGGTTGATATTTGCGTTCCTTACATTGCCCTGGCTCAAAGCATTGGCCGGATAGGTTGTTTTTTAAATGGTTGTTGTTTTGGTAAGCCCACCGATTCTTCATTTGGCATATATCTGGCAAACCTTTCCCAAAAAGTTTATCCTACGCAACTAATTTCCAGCTTTGGTCTATTTTTAATTTTTATTATTCTAAAATTTATCCAGAGACAAAAGGGAAATTTTTCCGGAAAAGTATTTTCGTTATATTTCCTGCTTTGCGGGCTAGAGCGTTTCCTCACGGAATTTTTTAGAGGGGATACTATACCTACTCTGATAAACATTAGCCTTTATCAAATCTTTTCACTAATCTCAATTTTTGCTGGAATAATTTTATATTTAATACTTCGACGGCGCCAGAACAAAATAGTCCATGAAAACATTTAATTTTGTGGTTAATAGTGAAGATGAAGGCCTGCGCCTGGATACAATCTTAACTAAATATTTAGGCCAGGAGTTCTCCAGAAATATAATTAAAAAAATCATTATTGAAAATAAGGTAATGCTAAATGAAAAAATCGTTAAGCCCAGCCATAAAGTTAAGTCTAGCGATAGATTAACCGGTGAACTACCCGTAGAAAAAGAACTGACACTTAATCCTACCCCGCTTGATTTAAAGATTATTTACGAGGACGACGATATAATTATTGTAGATAAACCAACTGGCTTGTCTGTCCATCCTGGGGCAGGCAATAAGGATAACACCTTAGCCAACGCTTTAGTTTCTTATACGCAACAACTTTCCAGCATTGATCCGCAGCGCCCAGGCATAGTTCACAGATTAGATAAGGATACGTCTGGCTTGGTAGTAATAGCCAGAAATAATCCGGCTCATATGAATCTGGTTAATCAATTCAAAAACCACAGCGTAAAGAAAGTTTACCTGGCGATAGTCGAAGGCCAGGTGCAATTTGATCAGGGTGAGATTGATGCGCCAATTGCGCCTGATCCGCGCAATAGAGAAAAGATGAAGGTTGACTATTCCTGTGCACGGGGCGCGACTACTACTTACAAGGTGATTAAGCGTTTTTCTGATTTCAGCTTAGTTGAATTATATCCGGTTACCGGCCGCACACATCAATTAAGAGTGCATATGAAATATTTGGGCCATCCGATTTTAGGCGATAAAAAATATGGCAGCCGGATTAAATTTAACCGTTTATGCCTACATGCAAAAGCTTTAAAGTTTATCCATCCTAAGACTAACAAAGAAATCGAATTTCATTCTCCAATGCCAGGTGAGTTTAGCGAATTTTTAGACGGCTTGGGTAAGAAGTAAATTTAAATTTTAGTAATTGAGTTAGGATTAAGATTTGGTATAATAGGTTAAATAAGTTATTGATTCACAGACACAAATCAGATGGCAAATTAAGGAGGCCAAATATGGCAATGTCCGGCAAGTTATTAAAAGTTGTTTTAATAATTCTGGTGTTTATTTCTCTTGCTTTAGCCAGTGTTGCTGCTTTTCTTCTTCAGCAACAAATCCAGAAGAATACAATCGTTAGTGCAAGATTAAACGAAGTGCTTAATGAAAATAAAACCATTTCTGCTTCTTTAGATGGTTCGCGCCAAGAAATAGCCCGCCTTAATGGAACATTATCTGACTCAGAAGCTAAATTAAAGAGCCTTAATGCGACTATTACCAGCTTAGAAGATGAGAAAAAGGCCCTTGCTGATACAATAAATAGTGTGAAGAATGATTTAAATAATGCCCAGAGTAAGAATACGCAATACTCTAAAAGTATTGATGATTTAAAGAGCCAAATAGAGCAGGATAAGAAGCAGCTAGAAACCTTAAAGAAGGAAAAGGATGATTTAGTGACGAAGATATCAAGCCTAGAGCAGCAGAACAAAGAGACGGTTAAACTAGAAAGAATAGTTGTTACCCCGGGCAAAACTCCGGGTATTAGTCAGCCATTATCCGGGCAGATAGTGTCCATTGATAAAAAGATGAAATTTTTAATAATTGATCTTGGAGAAAAAGACGGAGTTAAAGTCGGCGATATCTTTGTTTGTTTGAATAATAAGGAAAAGGACATAGGCCAGGTAAAGGTAGAAAAAATTTATGAGTCTTTATCTGCAGCTGACTTTTTGCCTAATCTAAAAGTTGATTCTTTAAAAGAAGGCGCAAGGGTAATAAAAAAATGATTAAGGCTATTTACCCTGCGCGTAAACTTGTCGGCCATCTAACCTTAGGCGGCGATAAATCAATTTCCCACCGGGCGATAATCTTAAGCTCTCTCACAAGTCGAAAAGTCAGGATAAAAAATTTTTACCCTTCTCAAGATTGTCTATCTAGCCTTCAGGCGATGCGCAAGTTAGGCGTTAAGATTAAGCAATCTAGAGCATGTGTTATTGATATTTACGGAGTAGGCCTTGAAGGCTTAAATTTTCCCAAGAGTTTATTCCTGGGAGATTCCGGTACAACCTATCGGCTTTTAGCTGGATTGTTAGCTGGCAAAAATTGTAAGTGTTTGCTTAAGGCAGGTAGTTCTTTGTCTAAGCGGCCGATGAAGAGAATCATTAAACCCTTGACGCAAATGGGGGCGAAGGTTAGAGGTTCAGATTCAGAGCAAGAAATTTATCCGCCATTACTAATTGAGGGAGGAAACCTAAAGTCGATTGAGTATACACTTCCTGTTGCCAGCGCCCAGGTAAAATCAGCAATACTTTTGGCAGGCTTATCTGCAAAAGGCGCTACCAAAATAATTGAAAAAGTTAAGACCCGTGATCACACCGAGAGGATACTGGCTAGATTTGGGGCAAATATTTCTGTAATAAAAAACCGTATTACATTAATTGGTCCGTCAAGAATTCTAGTAGCGCCTAAAGAGATTGATATACCCGGCGATTTCTCATCTGCAGCATTTTTTATTGTCGGGACACTTTTGTTAGTCGGTTCCAACCTTAGGATTAAAAATGTTAGTATTAATCCTACCCGGATTGGTTTGTTGAAAGTTTTAAAGAGAATGAAAGCTAATATTAAATTAACGAATATCCGAAATGATTTATGGCCTTTTGAGCCAGTTGCAGATATTAATATAAGGTATTCTAAACTGCAGGCTACAAAAATTACTTCAGATGAAATTCCGTTATTAATCGATGAGCTGCCGATATTTATGGTTGCGGCGAGCCTTGCCTACGGCACAACGCGTATCTGCGGCGCAGAAGAACTTAAAGTAAAAGAGGCTGATAGAATAAAGTCAATGGTTTATAATCTTAAGAATATGGGAGTAGAGATTAAGGTTGAAAAAAATAAAAATTGCGAAAATATTTTAATCAAAGGTAGAGAAGAACTACATTCTGCTTGCTTAAAGAGTTTTTCTGACCATCGTACTGCGATGTCAATGGTTATTGCCAGCCTTTGCACTAAGAAAACAAGCTATCTGGATGATACGGATTGTATTAGTAAATCTTTCCCGGACTTTTTTAAGGCGCTGAATTCAATTAAGGGGTGAACTAAATTTCAATTGACACAACTTGCTGACTTTGATATAGTTATGTGTATTAATGTCTAGTAGCATTAATCATAGGAAGGTGAAGCTTGGTTAAGAAAATATTTGCGGTATTAAAAATAGTGAAACGTGCTTTTGACGCTGTATTTAGTTATTTTGCTGGTCTTTTTTCCAATGATATGGGAATAGACTTAGGTACAGCAACAACTCTGGTTTTCGTAAAAGGCGAGGGAGTAGTGTTGTGCGAACCTTCTGTTGTGGCTATCGAAAAAGATACTTCACATGTTTTGGCTGTTGGTGATGAGGCAAAAAGAATGTTAGGCCGCACTCCGGGAAATATTGTGGCAATAAGGCCAATGCGTGACGGTGTTATAGCTGATTTTGATATTACTGAAGCAATGCTTCGTTATTTTATCCGCAAGGTTCAGAAAAGAAGAGTATTATTTGGGCCAAGGCTTATAGTGGCAATTCCTTCTGGAATCACCGAAGTGGAAAGAAGAGCGGTCCGGGATTCAGCGGTTAGAGCTGGCGCACGCGAGATATACTTAATAGAGGAACCCATGGCTGCAGCGATTGGTGTTGGTTTACCGATTCAAGAGCCGACAGCGAATATGATAGTTGATGTTGGCGGCGGAACTACTGAGATTGCAATCATTTCGCTTGCTGGCATAGTATTCTCTAAATCGATTCGCATTGGTGGCGATGAAATGGACATGTCGATAATTGAATATATCAAGAAAAGTTACAATTTGTTAATTGGTGAACGCACTGCTGAAGATATAAAAATAAAAATCGGTTCAGCTTACCCCTTGGAAGAAGAATTAACCCTGGAAGTCAAGGGAAGAGACTTGGTTGCGGGGTTGCCGAAGATGATTACCATAACCAGCGAGGAGATTAGAGAGGCGCTGAAAGAACCGATTCGGGCAATATTAGATGTAGTAAAGATTAGCCTGGAGAGAATTCCGCCAGAATTAGCTGCGGATTTGATAGAACGAGGCGTGGTAATGGCCGGAGGCGGTTCGCTTCTTCGCGGCATAGATAGATTAATCGCTGAAGAGACTGGTCTGGCTGTACATATTGCCGATGATCCGATGACCGCCGTAGCTTTAGGCACAGGCAAGGCATTAAGTGAGATTAAATATCTAAGGCGTGTAATGGTTAATGTCAGATCCGAGCTTTAGATTCTTTAAATAAAATTTGTCCCGGTTAATCCCAAAGTGTGATAAGAATAAAAAACCTCATTCCTTTAATCTCTTTTTTCTTCCTCGTATTAATCATTGTTTCTGAATTTGGCCCGCAGCGTATAATAGTTTTCGATTCCCTTAAAACCTTCTTAGAGATATTTACCTATCCCGCAAAAATTTCTAATCTAATAATTTCTTCACAAAGGATAAGCGCTGAAAATTTACGTTTAAAAACAGAAAATACTCTTCTAAATTATGAGGTTGGACATCTAATAGAGATGAAGAACGAGAATGATCGCTTAACCGGCTTGCTAGATTTGAAAAAATCCAGTAAATTTTATCTTGTTGCGGCTCAGGTCATTGCCCGCGACCCGGACAATTGGGCATCTACGGTTATTATTAATAAAGGCCGGCAAGATAAAGTGAGGGAGGATGCAGTAGTCATCGGCCAAAAAGGGTTGGTGGGGATTGTGGCTGAAACAGGCTTAACTACTTCCCGCGTTCTTTTAGTTAATGATCCGAATTTTAATTCTGCTTGTTTTTTAGAACGTTCACGTGTACAGGGTTTATTAACCGGTTCTCTTTTTGGAGATTGCCGCTTGCATTTTCTTTCCCGCAAGGATGATATAGCAGTAGGTGATACAGTTTTAACTAGCGGCTTAACCCTGGAGACAAGCAAAAGCGTTTTTCCTCCTGGCCTGATTGTTGGAAAAGTCAAATTTGTTGGCGAGGAGTCTTCAGGCGTAGGTAAATATTGTTTAGTAAGCCCTGTAGAGGAATTGGCTAAACTTACTGAAGTATTAATAATTATTCCTTAATTTTAATTTATTGAAAAATCTTTGAGACTTTTTTATGATAAATCTAGTACTAAGTGTTTTGAGTTTATTTTTGATTTTTTTGCAACTTACCTATCCGTCCAGCCTAACACTATTTTCCGTACGCCCTGATTTCTTGCTTATCATTGTCATTTTTTTAAGTTTATACAGCAAAGGCTTGCGTTCTTTTTTCTGGGCGGTGCTCTTAGGCGGGCTTAAGGATTTAGTTTCCTTTGATTTATTCGGGTTGAATTTATTAAGCTACTCTTTAATCAGCATCGGCTTAAAATACTTAGAGGTAAGATTCTTCTTAAAAGAAAGGACCTCAACCTTATTTTTATTTGTGTTGTGTGTTTGTTTTATTAATCTATTTTTGAATAATATGCTGCATGTAATCTTAGCCGGAAGGCAATATTTTCTCCTGCCAGTGTTAAGAATTTTCTTTTTAGGATCGTTGTTAACTGCTATTTGGTCAATTCCGGTAATATATATATTGAAAAAATGCGCTTCAGAATTTTTTACAGTCTAATCTTTGCAATATTTGCGATTGTGCTTTCGCGATTATTCTTTTTACAGATTATAAAAGGCGAAAGCCTTAGAATACAAAGCCAGCGTAATGCGGTGCGGATTATCCCCCAAAATGGCCTGCGCGGGAAAATTTTAGACACTAATGGCGTTATATTGGCTGAAGACCGCGTCTCGCTCAATATCGCAATCATTCCTCAGGATTTAAAATCGCGTTCAGCGACTTTTAGCGAACTGAGCCGTATTTTAGCAGAATCCAAAGAGTCCCTGGAATTAAGATTCAAAAGCAATTTCTCTGCGCCGTTTGCCCCGGTAGTTGTTGCCGAGGATGTGGATAGAGAGAGAGCACTTTTAATCGGTGAGAAGAGAAATAAGCTCCCGGGACTGATTATTGAATATGAACCAAAACGAAATTATAATTTTGGCTCAGTCGCCAGCCATGTCTTAGGTTACCTGGGAAAGCCCGAGACTGTCTTTGGTAGTTTTGAAGGTTATGGTTTTTCTGCAGTTCAGAATGTTGGGGTCAGCGGAATTGAGAAGTATTTAGATAAGTTTTTGCGTGGCGAAGACGGAGGAATGCTTATTGAGGTTGATAATCGCGGCCGGCAGATTAATTTAGTGGGCGTGCGCACGCCGCGCGAAGGCAAAAGTGTTTCACTGACAATTGATATAAGGATACAAAAGATACTTCAGAATCTTTTAGAAAATAGGCGGGGAGCAGTTATCTTGATGGATCCGTCTAACGGCGACATTTTTGCGCTGGCTAGTTCTCCAACATTTGATCCGAATGTTTTTTTAAAAAAAAGGGATAATCGGTTACGCTCTGAATATTTGAAAGATTCAGCTGCACCGCTTTTTGATCGAGCAGTCAGTGGACAATATCCACCCGGTTCGGTTTTTAAAATTATTACAACTCTATCCGGCCTAACTAGCAAAAAGATTAATTTTAATACACATTTTTTCTGTCCTGGTCATAAGACTATTGGCCGTAGAGATTTTAAATGCTGGTCAACTCATAATGATCAGGATTTACGAAATGCGATCATACATTCTTGTAATGTTTATTTTTTTAATGTTGGTTTAGTTGTTGGCGCAGAATATTTGTCAGATTACACTAAGGTTTTTCAACTCGGTAAACCAACAGGCATTGATTTACCGAATGAGGTGACAGGATTTATTCCATCTCCGAGAGGGCGAATGGAATTTAGTAATCAAGGCTGGTATCAAGGCGATACTGCAAATCTTTCTATCGGCCAAGGAGGATTATTACTTACGCCTATTCAGGTTTTGCGTATGGCCAGCGCAGTGGCTAACTCCGGCTATCTCGTCAAACCCCATTTAGTTAAAGAGGTAGCCGGAAAAAAGATTGTTTACAAGCGGCCAATGAAGATTGATATTGATCCCAAATTCCTAGATTTTTTAAAACAGTCTATGCGCGGCGTGGTCGGTGACGAAACAGGCTCAGCGCGCATTTTAGAAATACCGGGATTAGAAATTTGCGCAAAAACCGGCACAGCCCAGGTTGGTTTGGGGCGTAAACATGGTTGGATAGCGGGATTTTTTCCCAAGGATCAGCCAAAAGTAGCTTTTGTTGTATTTTTAGAAAATTGCGAAGGCAGTTTTATTGCCGCAATGTTAGCCCGCGATTTATTTAAGGAAATGCTCGCAGAGAAGATATTACCGCTTAAATAGGATAATTATGACCAGAGATTTTGATTGGGGATTATTCGCCATAACAATACTTATTAGCCTTGTTGGGATTATGTCAATATATAGTGCGACACATTATCCGGGCAAAGCTAATATAAATTATTCAGATGATTTATCAAGTCTATCCAATACGTTTTGGATAAAACAAGCAATCTGGTTATTGTTAAGTTTAATCTTGGCAATTTTTATGGCTAATTTTAATTATCACCATTTTTGGGACTTGGCTTGGTTTCTATACGTCAGCAGCGTGATACTTTTGTTTTTGGTACTTGTAGTCGGCGTGGAAAGATCTGGGGCAAAACGTTGGTTTGATTTAGGAATTTTTTCGCTTCAACCTTCAGAATTAGTGAAGATTTCAATAATTATTATTCTGGCACGTTACTTCACTCGGCTTATGTCATATCATTTTTCCGAGAGCATATATCATTCCGGATTTTTCATATTTTTTAAGATGATGCTTGTTCCTATTTTTCTTGTAATGTTGCCAGCAGTTTTTATTATTAAGCAGCCGGATTTAGGTTCAGGCATTGTGTTGATTCCAATATTATTCGCTATAATTTTTTGCGCTCAAGTGCCTAAGAGATTTATTGCTAGCGTTGTATTGTTAGGCGCAGCTGTGATTCCTTTTTTCTGGCATTTTCTAAAAGCTTACCAAAAGTCGCGTTTTTTAGTGTTTTTAGATCCGAATATTGATCCCCTGGGTGCGGGTTACACAATCACTCAATCAAAGATTGCCATTGGTTCTGGTAAGTTATTAGGTAAGGGTTGGCTTGCCGGCACACAGAATCAGCTTAATTTTTTACCGGAACGCCATACCGACTTTATTTTTTCAATTATTGCTGAGGAATGGGGGTTTATCGGTTCTGCAGTTATACTTTTTTTATTATTCTTTTTAATCTGGAGGATGATTGACATTGCCTCAAAGGCCAATGATCCGTTTGGGAGGTTAATCAGTGTTGGGGTAATTGCTTTTTTTTCGTTTCAGATTTTGATTAATATTGCAATGACCTCTGGTATTATGCCGGTGGTTGGTCTGCCACTACCTTTTGTTAGCTATGGTGGCTCGTCCTTACTGCTTTCATATTTCTGCATTGGGTTGATGCTCAATATTTCAAAGCACCGAATTATTTTTTAATTTTTATGGCGCAAGATTTACTGTTAAGTGTAAGAAAACCCGCCCGCTATATCGGCGAAGAGTTTAATTTAAAACAAAAGAGCGATTCAGAAATTGACTTTAGGTTTGCTATTTGTTTCCCCGGCCTTTACGAACTAGGAATGAGCAACTTAGGGTTACGCATAATCTATGGGCTATTAAATAGCCAAGCAAGAATCGCTTGCGAAAGATTTTTTTTGCCGGATATAGATATGTTGGCGCTTATTAAGGCTGGTAGGTTGAACTTCACATCTTTAGAGTCTAAGCGCCGACTCTTAGAATTTGACATAGTTGGTTTTTCTGTCCAGCATGAGCTAGATTATACAAATATCTTAAACATTTTAGAAATAGGAAAAATTCCTTTTTATTCCCGAGAGCGGAATGAATTGCATCCGTTGATTATTGCTGGTGGTCCAGCGTTGAGTAATCCTGAGCCATTAGCTGATTTCTTTGATTGCTTTGTAATCGGAGAAGCAGAAGAGGTTTTATTAGAATTGATTACAGAGTTTAAAAATTTTCATGATAAACTTAGCCGGCCACAATTACTGGAGAAATTGTCTCGGATAAATGGTGTGTATGTGCCGCAGTTTTACGAGCCAGAATATGCCGGAGATGATTCATTTATTGGGCTTAAGGCTAAATCGGCAACAATTCCCAGCTTAATCAAACAAAGGTTTGTTAGAGATTTGGACACTTCATTTTATCCAATTGATTGGTTGGTGCCTTATATTGCGGTTATCCAGGACAGAATTATGATCGAGTTAATGCGCGGTTGCCCGCATGAGTGCAATTTTTGCCAGGCAAGGTCGTTTTATTATCCTTTTCGGATAAGGAGTAAGGAAAAAATAATCGAGCTAGCTATCCAGGCACAAGCAAGAAGTGGCTATGAAGAAATATCTTTGCTTGGCCTATCTTGCTCAGATCATCCGCAGATTCAAGAGATTGTTAATGATTTAATAGATTATTTTCAGAAGCAGTGTGTAGGTATTTCCCTGGGTTCACTTAGGCCGACTAAAAAAATGATCAAAGTTTTAGAGACAATTCTTAAAATAAGAAAGACCGGCCTTACGTTAGCCATAGAAAGTGCTAGTAGTCGGATGCGCCAGATAATTAACAAACAAGTTGATATAGAAGCGGTTAAAGCATTAATTGCTTTTTGTTACAATAATGGATACCGCCGAATAAAGTTTTATTTTATGTATGGTTTGCCTTTTGAGACGGATGAAGATTTAGCTAAAATCCCGGAACTTATTTACGAATTGTTCTGCATAGAAGGCAAATTCAGGAGGAATTTTAATTTTAGCATTAGTATAAATCCGTTTATCCCCAAGCCGAATACCGTGTTCCAGTGGTTGCCAATGGATGATCTTGATAATTTGAAACGTAAACAGAAGTTTTTAAAATCAACAATTTTACGCAGGTTAAGAAATGCCAAGGTTGACTTCCGGAATATCGAAGCAAGTTTTCTGGAGGCCTTACTTTCCCGAGGAGATAGAAGATTATCTAAACTAATTTTTAGCGCATTTGAAAACGGGGCGGTTTTTGATGGTAGCGGTGATTGTTTTAACTTTTCTTATTGGCAGCAGGCCATAGAGAAAAGCGGTATAGATGTTAGCTATTTTGTAAATCGGCAAATTAGCCTTGAACAGAAATTACCCTGGGAGCATATAGATGCAAATATTAATAGTCAAAGCCTTAAGCAAAAATATCTTGATGTCTTAAAGCTGGTCGAGTCCGCTACCCAAGCAGAACTTGCGAGCAATTAAAGCTAAAAGGCATTGACATTTAAAAAATAATCCGTTATAGTAAAAAATATACGAAAATTTTTATTTTGCGGACACAAATCAGAGGGCAAATTAAGGAGAATCACAATGAATAATAAGCCAAATAAATTAAACTTAAATTCACGTAGCTTGAATGTGAAGCTCATGGTAGCCTTTGTGCTTTCTTCGATTATCCCAATACTTATTTTAATGAATATGATTTTTCCCAGCTTGTTTAATTTTACATTTAAGGTAAATGAGATGCAGCCGCTTAAATTTAACATCTTGCCGATTTTGATTATTACGATAGCGATTGCCGCAATAGGATTTTACATCTTAAAAAGGATTATTGATCCGGTAATTAAAATAAGCCGGGAAGCCAGCCACATTGCCGAAGGAAATTTTGATCACGTGATTAAAGTAGGCATTGGCCGCGATGACGAAATCGGCGATTTAAGTTCTGCCTTAGATAAGCTAACCTTAAGAATTCGTCAGTCTATGGAAGAATTAAGCAATTACGGCGAAAAAACAAAAAATATCAATACTGAGATTCACAAGCGGGTTGTAATTTTGAGTAATTTATTACAAATAGGCAACTTAATTTCCCAAGGCTCAAAATTAGAAGAGATACTAAAGGTAAGCGTAGATAAGATTATGCAGGTCGGCCAATCTGAATTAGGTTTGCTTTTAACTAAAGCTGAAGATTCAGATTTTTTAAGCCTAAAATGTTTTAGAGGTCAAGAGTCAGAACGGATTAGCAATTTAAAAGTGAGGTTAGGCGAAGGCCTTTTAGGAAATGTTATCCATAAAAAAGAAGTTTTTATTTTAGATAAGAATAATAAGCAATCATCGGCTGATATCCGGTATTGGCAGGAGTCTTTTGGAATGCGTAATGCCATTTTTATTCCTCTGTATGTGCGCGGCAAGGCTTTGGGGTTAATATGCATTGCCAACAACAAAGAAGATTTCTTCTATACTACAGATGATTTAGAAATATTGGAAATTTTTGTAAAACAGATTGCCATTGCTCTGGAAACAGACTTTCTGCATTTCCGCGTGCAGAAGCTCGAAGTGAAAGACCCATTAACTGGCCTTTACAATGAAAGATTTATAAAAGCGCGTTTGGACGAAGAGATAAAGCGTGCAGTTGCTTATCAGCGGCCGTGTGCGTTCTTATTATTTAATGTAGATAATTTCAGGCGATATCATACGCTTTTTGGTGAATTGGCTAGTGAAACTGCTCTTAAAAAGATTGCCCTGACATTGGAGGATAGCGTTACTGAGATAGATAGGGTAGCTCGGTTTGGCGATAATGATTTTGCAGTCGTTCTTCCGGAACGCAACAAAAAAGAGGCATTAAAAATAGCCGAAGAGATAAGGAAAAAATTAGAATACTTGTTTAAGGAAGAAACTGAGGTTAATAAGAGATTAACGATGAGCGGTGGAGTTAGCGAAAATCCGATTGATGGAGTTTCCAGCGGAGAATTAATTGACCATGCAAGAGAAATGCTCGATCAGGCAAAGGCGCACGGCAAAAATTTGGTTAAGGCATAATTATGACTACATTTAAGAGAATAATGACAAAGCAATTAGGCGAGCTGCTGATTGAGCGGGCAGTCATCGGAGCCAAACAGCTAGAAAAAGCCTTAGAGGTTCAAAAGGATAGGGGCGGGCTCATCGGTGAGATTCTGGTGGAGTTGGGCTTTGCCCGCGAAGAAGATATTGCCCATGCCTTAACTGCACAATATGGCTTTCCGTATTTACCTTTAAAAAATTATGAAATAGATGCTAATGTTGTGGATTTAATTCCTAATAATGTCGCCGTCCAATATTGCCTCATTCCAATAGATAAAATTGGCAATTCACTTACGGTTGCCATGTCTAATCCGTTAAATGTCCAGGCCATAGAAGATATAGAGATGCTTACCAAATGCAAGGTACAGACTTTTGTCAGCACAACTTCTGATATTCGGGAAGCAATTAAGAAATACTATAAATAAATCTTAAATGGTTTCATTAAAAGAGCGCCTGACAGAAATATTAATTAAGAACAAGTTAATTACGCGTGAAAATTTAGATAAGTCCCTAGATGTCCAGAGCAAAGAGGGCGGTAGATTAAGTGATATCCTGGTCCGTCTGGGGTTTATCAGCCAAAAAGATTTAATCATTGCCTTAAGCGAAGGCTTAGGGCTTCCGCCTATAGATTTATCCCGGTTTAAAATAGACCCTGCAGTAACCAGCCTAATTCCGCACGAAACAGCCCGGCACTATCAGATTATTCCTGTTTCAAAGATGGGCAATACCCTGACGTTAGCCATGGCTGATCCGCTTAATGTTTTTGCAATGGATGCGGTAAAGACATTAACTGGTTTTGATATAAATCCGATTATTGCCAAGCCCGAAGATGTATTGAACGCCATTACTCAATATTACGGCGAGGCTTCTTATCAGGCGATAGAACAGATTATTGATGATATGGGTAAGGATAAAGCTTTGGAGTTAGTTCAAGATGAGCAGCAGGATAATATGGATACGCAGGAATTAGCCCGCCTTACCCAGGAAGCGCCGGTAATAAAGATTACTAATTTGTTTTTAAAACAAGGTATTGAAGCTAAGGCTTCGGATATTTTGATTGAACCTTTTGAGCGCAAGGTGAGGGTGAGGCTGCGTATTGATGGGGTGCTTAAAGAAATAGAAGCTCCGCCAAAAGCACTGCATCCACCAGTTGTTTCCAGAATAAAAGTTATGTCTGGTTTAGATATTGCTGAACACCGCCTTCCCCAAGACGGCAGATTTAAGATTAAGATCGAAAACCGGGAGGTTGATTTTAGAGTTTCAATTTTACCCTCAAGCTTTGGCGAAAAAGTTGCTTTAAGAATTTTGGATAAATCCACGGCAACGCTGGATATTGATAAATTAGGCTTTGATAAACACTCGTTAGATATTTTAAAAAAATCTAGCGCTAAACCTTACGGTATGATTCTTACTTGCGGTCCCACAGGTAGCGGAAAAACAACCACGCTTTATTCAATACTTAAATTTGTTGATAATCCGGAAAAAAATATTATTACCGTTGAAGATCCAGTAGAGTATCAACTACGCGGGATTAACCAGGTTAGTGTCAATGCCGAGATTGGTCTTACTTTTGCCAGCTGTTTGCGTTCAATATTACGGCAAGATCCAAACATTATAATGATCGGCGAGATTCGCGATTTTGATACTGTAGATATTGCGATTAAAGCAGCATTAACCGGACATCTTGTTTTAAGCACATTGCACACTACGACAGCCGCCGGCTCAATAATTAGGCTTATTGATATGGGTGTGGAACCTTTTTTGATTGCCTCAAGTATAATTGCGATAATGTCTCAAAGATTATTGAGAAAATTATGCGAGCACTGCAAAGAGCCGTATACGATAAAGCCGGATATTGCCCAAAAACTGATTATAAAATCTGGCAGTCAATTTTTTGCGCCCAAAGGTTGTAAAGCTTGTTTTAATACCGGATATGCTGGCCGGGCAGGAATCTTGGAGATCTTATTTTTAAGTCCAAAAGTTAAAGAATTAATACTTACTCACCAGCCAGAATCAATTATAAAAATTTTAGCCAGAAAAGAAGGAATGAAAACTCTGAGGGAAGTGGGTATTGAAAAAGCGCTTGACGGCGTAACTTCGCTGGAAGAGGTTTTACGCTTAACTGCCCCAGACGAAAGCACGACTTAGGCACTATGAATACATTAAATGAAAAAATATTAGATATCCTGGTTAAAACCAAGCGTATAACCCCTAAGCAGAAGCAACAGGTTTTGACTTTTCAGAAGCAAAAGAGAGATTCGGTTAAAGATATCCTGCTCAATGAAGGCATGATTACGAATAAGGAATTATTAGCTGTTCTTTCTGAAGAATTAAAACTGCCGCCATTCGATCTATCAAAATATAAGATTGACCCGGATATAATCAAGATTATACCTGAACGGCTCGCGCGCCAATATAATCTGATTTGTGTTTCGCAAATTGGCTCTACGATTACGGTAGCGATGAGCGATCCAATGAACATCTTTGCCTTGGATGATTTAAGGGCTTTGACTGGCAAGGATACTGATCCGGTGCTGGCTACAGAATCAGATATACGCAAGGCAATTGAAAAATATTATCACCCGGAAACAGCAGTTATTTCTTCGCTGCTTGAGGAAGAATCTGATCAGACTCGTACCTTAAGTATAGAAGCCGGGCAAATGGAGGTTTCAGCTGTAATAGAAGAGAGCCAAAGGGCGCCTATCGTAAAGGTTGTTGACTTGATTGTTGCGGAGAGCCTTTATAAACGGGCAAGTGATATCCACGTTGAGCCTACTGAAGATGGGTTACGCGTGCGCTATCGTATAGACGGAAGCTTGCACGATATCCTTACGCTTCCGCGCATTAACCAAAACGCGGTTATGGCTCGATTAAAAATTATGAGTGGATTGGATATTACTGAGGCCAGGCTTCCTCAAGATGGAAGATTTAAGATTAGATTCGAAGGAAGAGAAGTGGATTTTCGAGTTTCAGCCTTACCTACAACCTTTGGCCAAAAATTTGTTTTAAGAGCCTTGGATAAATCAAGTTTATCAATGGGTTTAGAAAAACTGGGATTCTTTCCTGAGCCAATGGAATTATTCCGTCAGGCAATAGAAAAACCCTATGGTATGATTTTAGTTACCGGTCCAACCGGAAGCGGAAAATCTACAACGTTATATTCCATACTAAACCGGCTTAATACCACGGATAGAAATATAATTACCGTTGAAGATCCTGTTGAGTATCAGATTGAAGGCATAACCCAGATTCATGTCAAGCCCGATATCGGTCTAACGTTTGCTGCAGGCTTACGGGCAATATTGCGCCAAAGCCCGGATATTATAATGATTGGTGAAATTCGTGATTCTGAAACTGCAGATATAGCTGTTCGAGCATCTCTAATCGGCCAATTGGTTTTTTCAACGTTACATACAAATGATGCTGCCGGCGCAATTACGCGTTTAATTGATATGGGCGTTGAACCGTTCCTTGTATCTTCATCAATTGTTATGACTTGCGCCCAGAGGCTGTGCCGTAAAATTTGTAACTCCTGCAAAGAACCAGTAGATGTTCCAGATGAGATAGTTAAAAGATTCTCCATAAAACCAACAAAGGATCAGATTTTTTACACTGGACGAGGTTGTAACCATTGTAATAATACTGGATATTTCGGAAGGATTGCCGCACTTGAAGTTTTGATGTTTGATGATACAATACGTGGTATGATTATTAAGAAGAGCTCAAGCGATGAGATTAAGGATTATGCGGTTAAACATAACGCTATGCAGACTATTTGGGATGATATGTTGCGTAAATTTAAATTAGGCATGACTACATTTGAGGAAGTTTTGCGTGTAGCCAGCGAGGGGTAGAGGATGGCTGTTTTTACTTATACGGCAAAAGATACTTACGGTAAAAAAATTTCCGGCACCCTAGAAGCTGCAGACCAGGAGCGGGCTGTTGAAATCTTGCGTAACAAACAGCTATTGCCGATATTTTTGATTGAGGAAAAATCAAAAAAACGCTTAAGAACCAAAAGAGTCAAGCTCGATGATTTAGTAATTTTTTCCCGTCAGCTGGCGACAATGGTGGATAGTGGCATACCGCTTGTTCAGGCATTAAGCATCTTAGGCGAGCAAGTGGAAAAGGAAAATTTTCGTCAGGTAATTTTAAAGATTAGACAAGACATAGAAGAGGGTTTAGGTTTTTGTGATGCTCTAGCAAAGCACCCAAATGTGTTTTCACCTCTTTTTATCAATATGGCCAAGGCTGGCGAAGCCAGCGGTCTTTTAAATGATATCTTAGATAGACTTGCTAATTACCTGGAGAAGACTAGTGCTTTGCAACGAAAGGTAAAATCATCCCTTACTTATCCGATTGTGGTAATTTGTATGGCGATTATTATTACTATTTTCTTACTGATTAAAGTTGTTCCCACATTTAAAGGCATATTTGATATGCTCGGCGGGCAACTTCCTATACCTACCCAGATTTTAATCGGCGTGAGCGATGTGATTCGCAAATTATTTGTTTTTGTAGTTGCTGGTTTCATGGTAATAGTTTTCTTTATAAAAAAATGGATAGCCACGCCTGGCGGTAGAAGAATTGTTGATTATAATTTACTAAGACTTCCGGTTTTTGGCGAGCTTTTAAGGAAAGTTGCGGTTGCGAAATTCAGCCGGACGCTTTCTACCTTGGTTAAAAGTGGCGTACCAATTTTAAGTTCATTAGAGATAGTTGCAAAAACCTCTGGAAATAAAGTCGTGGAAGAGGCCATTGATAATGCCCGGCAATCAATAAAAGAAGGCGAACCAATCGCTGGCCCGTTAAGTAATAGTCCTGTTTTTCCGCCAATGGTGGTGAGAATGATATCAGTAGGCGAGCAAACCGGAGAGCTGGAAAAGATGTTAACTAAGATTGCTGATTTTTATGATGAACAAGTTGATGCAGCAGTCAGCTCTATGACCAGTTTAATTGAGCCTTTGGTTATTGCATTCTTAGGTGTGGTGATTGGTGGTATTGTTATTGCCTTGTTTTTACCTGTATTTAAGATTACGCAATTGTTGGGTCACTAATAGAGAATTTAACTAATTGTTACAACCTCATTATTATGATGGGGTTCACCCCGTAAGAGATAGGCCGTCTGTATCTATTTATCTCTTACGGGGTTAAGAAAAATCTTGACTTTGAAATCTGTGTTGATATAATAATCTTTGCAGGGTTAGTTTTTTGTGGTATACTTTAAGTAATCATTGAAAAAGGCAAACCATGCGCAAGCATGGGACGCAAAACTAAAGGGCCCTGCAAAAAGGGTAGCCAGTTACCAATGGAGCAACCTATTTCAGGTAACTGGAATAGGTTTTTTTATTGAACGAACATTGATACTTTCGACTTCGCTCAGTATCAATGCTGAGCAGAGTCGAAGCATTGACCAGGACGAATCGTAGACAAAGCCAGAAGAGAACGAACTTATCGTTTCTTATATATGACTGGTTTGATACGAAGAGTTCAATCAAGGTCAAGAAAGGGGGAAAATTAAAATGAAAAACAGACGCGGTTTTACCTTGGTTGAAATCATGATTGTAGTTGCTATTATTGCGTTATTGGCCGCAATCGCCATACCTAACTTACTGCGTGCAAGATTAAATGCTAATGAGTCAGCAGCAATCGCTGCAATGCAGACACTTTCAACCGGTGCTCAGAGTTTTCGGTCTGCTAACCCGACGTATCCTGTTGGTCTAAACAGCTTATCTAGTGCAACTCCTCCATATATTGACAGCGTATTAGGTAGCGGAGCAAAGCAGGGTTATAATTTTGCTTTGTTAGGAAGTACCAATGCATTTACAGCAACAGCATCTCCGACTACTCCTCAGACAACCGGTACTAGATACTTCTTTGTTGATGAAAGTGGCGTAGTTAGATATAGCACTGGCGGAACAGCTACTTCAACATCTTCTCCGATTGAATAAACTTCTGGAGAGATGCAGTTAAATGAAAAAGGCGCTTCTTTATGAAGCGCCTTTTTCATTATCAAAATAAACAACGGTTGGTAATTTTCCTTGCGGCCACACAAGTTTTCACGCCTGCTGCGGCAGGCATGGCATCTCGCAAAATTATACGGCAGTTGCCAATTTTGCTCGTACCGCAAAGTTTTTAGCCTGCCTGCGGCAGGCAGGGCATAAGCAAAAACTAAACATAGTTGACTGCTTGCGCCGGCAAAGTTTTGCCGGCATAAGCAAAAATTAAACGCCAGCTGGCAATTTTTGCTTTATTATGAGTAAAAAAACACAAATTCTTTTAATCATTTTTGCTGGGTTATTGTTTTATTACAATAGCCTGTTTAATGGTTTTGTTTGGGATGATGAATTTTTGGTTAAGGATAACATTCACATCCGCAGTATGGGTTCGGCAACACGTTATGCTTTCTCTAATGATATTTTTCCCGGAGACACGCCTGACAACAAAACTAGTTACTACCGTCCGCTGCAACTCATAAGTTATGCAATTGATTATTTTTTCTGGCAGGACAATCCTTTTGGATTTCATTTAACTAACCTTTTAATTCACATCCTAACTGCTATCTTTGCGTATCTTATCCTTTTAAATCTTGGCGCATCTTCAATCTTGGCAATTTTGAGCGCTTTATTTTTTGTTGTCCATCCGATACAACATTCTGCAGTTAGCTACATCTCGGGTCGGGCTGATCCCTTAGCTGCCTTATTTGTTTTGGGATCTTTTTATTTCTTTATAAAATTTAGGCAAGGAAATAAATACACCGCGTTTGCTTTATCTGCACTATTTTTCTTTTTAGCTCTGTTATCTAAGGAATATGCGCTTGCAAGCCCTTTATTATTTTTTGTATTTGATTTTTGTTTTAATAGATTTAAAAAAGAGTATATTTATCAATACGTATTATTTATAATCACGGTTATAATTTATCTTATTTTAAGGATTAATGCTTTGGGATTTAGCAATTCGTTAAGAGTGCCCAGTTTATTCATCCAGGAATTTCCTTTAAGGCTTTATACATTTATAAAAAGTATACCGTTTTATTTACAGCTGTTGATTTGGCCGGAAAATCTCCATATGGAAAGAGCCTTAGTTAAACCGACATCTTTTTTTGACCCCTGGGTATTTATAACTACCGTAAGTTTACTTACCGGGTTTGTTTTCTTATCGAGAGGGAAGGAGCGCCGGAGGCTATTTCTTTTTTTCTCAATCTTTTTTTTAATTCTTATTTTTTCACAATCTAATATTATACTTACGAATATTAGTTTTTCAGAGCATTTTCTGTATCTTGCCAGTTTGAGCATTTTCTACTATGTTGCTTATATCTTTAGCCGACTGTTTATCTTTTGGAGAATTGATGCGGCAAAGCAAAGATTATTAATTATTATTTGCTGCGGCCTGGTTCTATTTTTCGGGATATTGACAAGCACTTATAATATTAACTGGAAGAATAACATCAGTTTTTATAGATGGACTCTTAAATATTTTCCGGCAAGCGCTCGGTTACGGATAAATCTAGGCAATGAGTACTTATTTTTAGGTAATTATGAACTTGCTTTAAATCAATACTATAAATCAAGAGAGCTTTTGAGCAAAATTAGCCTTAAGTACTATCCGGATAAAAGTATTTTAGAGGGAAAATTAAACGAAAGAATAAAGATGACGCATTATAATTTAGGCGTGTTGTATTTTCAAAAAGGCGAGTTACCTCGCGCCGGCAATCATTACATTAGCGCCTTAACTATTGATCAAAATTTTCATTTAGCCCGCAATGACTTAGCAGCACTTTTAGCAAAAATAGGCGAAGCAGAAGAGGCGATAAGGCAATTAAATATCATTTTAAAACTTGACCCTGAGAATATGCAGGCATATTATAATCTGGGAGTGATTTATGTAAACCGTGCCCAGCCGGATAAGGCGAAAAAAATCTGGCTTAGAGGATTATCAATTGAGCCAACAGATAAAAAAATTCGGGCTCATTTGGATAATTTAAAGACTAATAATGATAAAAACTAAACATATTTCAAATAGGCAGATATTATTATTTTTCTTAATCCTGGGAATAATTATTTATAGCCAATCTTTTTTTGCTGCTTTAGTCTGGGATGACTTAGGGCTAGTTGTAAATAATCCTCTGATAAAACAATTTCGTTTATTGCCGTATATATTTACCAGCGGGCTATTCCTGACTGTAATCGGTAATAATTTTTATCGGCCGGTTCAATCTCTTTCTTTGTTTTTGGATAACCTTGTATGGGGAAATCAATTTGCCGGAATGCATTTGACTAATATCTTGCTGCATGTTATTTGTGCTTTCTTATTATATTATTTATTTACACTTGTTTTTAAAAAAAGGCTAATTGCCTTTCTTTCTGCCTGTATCTTTTTAGTCCATCCGATAAACGTTGAGGTTGTCAGCTATATCTCTGGCCGGGCTGATTCCTTAGTACTTTTAAATTTAGCTCTTTCTTTTATATTTTATGTTAAGTTTCGGATTACCCCATCCCGGCGTTTACTAATTTTTTCAAGTATTTTCTTCTTCCTTGCGTTACTATCTAAGGAATTAGCCTTAAGCGGTTTATTAGTATTTGTTTTAATTGATTACCTTCTTGATAAAAAAATTAACTTTAAAAATTATTTAGTCTTTTTAATTTTAGGTGCAATATATTTACTTCTTAGGTTTTTTGTTTTAGGTTTTACGCTTGGACATAGCACCTTTGGAATTTTGCCGCGGCTATGGACATTTGGTTATTATCTATTTGATTATCTAAAGCTTGTTTTTTGGCCGGTTAATCTGCACATGTCTTATACTTCAGTTGTATTTAACTCTTTTAGTTTCATTGTTCTGGCACGCCTGATTGTTGTTGTATTATTTTTTATATTTCTAGGATTTTTTTTAAGGAAAGAAAAAAAAGCATTCTATTTTTGCTTTTTTTGGTTTTTTATTTTTTTAACCAGCCAATCGGGAATTTTTCCGATAAATGCTTATTTTGCCGAGCATTTTATTTATTTATCGCAATATCCTTTATTTTTCATAATTCTCTTAGGCTTATTTAAGGTTCTTGAGGGAAGGCAGCGGCGCTATTTATATTTAAGCCTGTTTTCGGTGATTATCATGCTTTCATTTGCAACGTTTCTCTACGGCATGATCTGGTCTGATCCGATTAAATTTTACCTGCGCATAATTAAGTTATCTCCAGGGAGTTTTGCTGCGTATAATAATTTGGGAGCAGAATTAGAGGCAAGGGGTTTGAATCAAGAGGCAGAGAAGTTTTATTGGCGCGCCTTTCAATTAAATTCTAAGGATGGGCTTGCGCTGAATAATCTGGGAAAATTATATTTCAAAAAAGGCCAAATTAAAAAGGCAATCGGTATTTTTAAACAAGGAGTTAAGAAGGAGCCTAATCAATCAGCACTTTATTATAATCTGGGCAAGGCTTATAGCGCAGCTGGAAATTTAGAAGCATCGATTTCGGAGTTTGAAAAGGCTTTTAAGCTAGCTCAAAAAGCAGCTTTTTGGGATTATTCGCTTTATTCGGAATTGGGCTTGCTTTATCATCAAGCAGGGAAAAGTGATTTGGCAATCGCAGAATTTGAAAAAGCAATTTATTGGCAGCCAAATAATCCAGCATTACATCTCAACCTAGGTTTAGTTTATAAGGATCAGGCTAAATTCACCCTGGCTGTTGAGGAATATTTAAAGGCGTTGAAGTTAAATCCACAAATGCCTGAGGCGTATAATAATCTGGCTATTGTTTATGCCATTACGGGTAATCAGTCTGAGGCTATCAAAAATTTTTCAAAAGCAATCCAATTAAATAATAATTATTACGAGGCAAAATTTAATCTTGGGCTTTTATATATCAAGCTAAATGAATTGAAGCCTGCATTGGAACAGTTATTAGGTATCCCGCAGTCTGTGCCCTTTTATCCTTTGGTGCGCAAACAACTTGAAACGATTAAAAAGCATTGACTTTTAATTTTGCTGATATAAAATAATGTAAATGTATGTAAAGGAATGAGTTGAGAAATTTATCAGAGTTAATATTATGGCTAATTTAAAGGATAATAATCGCGGGTTTACCTTGGCTGAAATTATGATTGCTTCTTTGGTACTTGTAATAATTTTGGTAGGGTTATTAGCTTCTTATGTTGCTTGTTTTGATTTAAACGAAACCTCGAAAAATGTAACCTTGGCGATGAATGCTGCCCAGGCAAAAATGGCGGAGATAACTGATTATTCTTTTGCCAATGCCTGTAGTGATTATAATGCTACAACATTTACAGTTTCAGATATGCCGGACAGCCGGGGCGTAATTTATATTTACCCTTATTCAAGCTATACTACTAATTCTTCTTGCAACAACTGTACCTCATGCGATTATAAGATGTTAAGAGTAGTGATTTCGGTTTCCTGGAGACAGAAAAGCGGCAGAATAATTGGCGAGGATAATGGAGGGGTTCCTTATATTGCTGCGAATGCCTTGAACGGCGCCCTAAATACCGGAGAAGATACGAATAGTAACGGTAAAATTGATTCGCCGGTTCAATTGGTAGCGTTTTTAACGGCCGGATAATAATGAAAAAGATATTAAATATTTCGGGAATGAGTTTTTTAGAAATGATGGTAAGTATTGTCATTTTTACGATTATTGTTGGATCAATATTTACAGTAACTTATACTGGAAGGCTTTATTGGAGAGTAGGAACAAGCCAATTGGATATTCAGCAGCAAGCGCGGCAAGCTGTTAGCTTTATGGCTAAAGAATTAAAGCAGACTCGCGCCGGCACAGGAATGGTCGGAGGCGGAGCATCAGTAGCTATTTTAGAGGGCCTTCCGACTGATGATCAGCCGCATACGTCAGTTACATTTAGAATTCCTTTTGATATTGATAACAATGGCACAGTGCTTAACGCCAGTGGTAATGTAGTTGATTGGTCTGATAAAATAACCTATTCTTTAGTCAATAATCAGATTCTCCGAAGTGTGGCTGGAGGCGGCACTAAAGTATTAGCTAATAATGTAAGCAGTTTACAATTTACCAGAGAAAGCGGAGCCCCTCAGCTTATTGAGATTAAAGTTATTACAAGCAAAAATATTCCAGGCACTACTCAGCCAGTTACCTATACATTAAGTTCCTGGGTGCACTTGGAAAACTAAATTTTAGGTTGTTAGTCATTAAATTTTATGATATACTTTAGTTACAAGGTTGAAGACTATTTAGAAAGCCTATCTGAAAAGGGCAAACCATGCGTAAGCATGGGGCGCAAAGCTAAAGGGTCCCGGAATTTCGGGACAGCCAGTTGCCGATAGGGAAAAACCTATTTGCTACTGGCAAATAGGTTTTTTTGTTCAAGGCAGGTGAGATCATGAGGAGCTTAAATAACTTGAAAAATAATAAAGGGTTTATATTAATCTTAACCTATTTGCTGATTGTCACATTAGCAATTCTGGGTACTGCTTTTTTTAGCCGCTCAACGAGTGAAAGAAAAATTGCAAATGTGGATAAGGATAATATCTTAGCTGCTAATATTGCTGAAGCGGGCATTAATCGGGTTATCGCGTATTTAAGAGTAAACCAACCAAGCGCTGATTTGGATGCGCCTTTTGATCCATTTAGCGGAACCCAGACTTTGTGCGCAGAAGCTAGTTTATCTAATTGTGCTAGTAGCACTAGCGCATCTGGTACATATTCAGCTAGTATTGATCCTGCTGATGATAATCACCAACATCCGACTAGCAGTAGATTTACTATTACAGTAACAGCTACAGTAGGCCAAATTTCGCGCACTTTAAGTACAATTGTCCAGACAGATAACTTTGCTCGGTTTGCTTATTTTTCTGATAACGAACATTATGGTAAAGGGGAGCGTCACCCAGTGTGGTTTATCAGCGGAGATACAATTACCGGACCAACGCATACTAACGGCCATTTTCACATTGCAGGCAGTCCCGTATTTAATGATCGCGTTGCTTCTGTTGATGATTACCTTACTTATTATCACACTCCGCCTAATCCTACTTCGCCACCTGATAATCCGCAGTTTTTAGGAGGCTTGACTTTAGGCACAGAGCCAATTAATATGCCTAACCAAGCAATTGCTTTGCATACTGCCTCTGTTCAAGGCGGCATGGTGCTTAACGGCGATTCTATTATTGTTTTAAACTCAAATGGTACAATGAAAATTACTAATAGCCAATATTCTACTCAGCATGCTTGCAATCCTTGTGATGGCGTAGCTTTACCAACAAATAATGCTTTATATGTATCCGGTGGAAACTTAACTCTTTCCGGGACTTTAAGCGGTTCGTTGACAGTTGGCACTAACCGCGATATAATTATTAACGATAATGTTAAATATAGCAAAGTGCCGTTGAATAGTACTTTTTGTCCAGCCGGAAGCGTTGATAATGTTACACTGGCTAATGATGGCTCAGGCCGGCTTTGTTCAAGTAGCGCCAGTACGCTAGGGATTGTCGCGGAAAAGCAAGTCATTGTCAGTTCTTCTGCACCTTATAATGTAGAGATTGACGGTTCAATTATGGCCATGGATAGGTCGTTTATGGTTGAAAACTGGAATCTGGATAGTGACTCTGGCACTGGTGGTATACAACATAAAGGAACTTTAAAGATATTTGGCGGGATAATTCAAAATCAGCGTGGACCAGTTGGCACTTTTAATTCCGAGACAAACAGTATTAGTACAGGATATTCTAAGAATTACATTTACGATAGTCGGTTTGCCGCAAGCCCTCCGCCTTATTTTCCGCAAACCGGCGATTATCTTAAACTTGTATGGCAGGAAAACTTAGGTTTTGAGTATTATAATGCACCCGGACCTGACGTTCCGCTAATCAACGAGTAGTAGCTCACAAATACTATGGATAAAAAAAATATTTTCATCATTGTGGCAATAGTTTTAGGTATTGGGTTACTTCTAATAATCTTCTTAAGCCTTCAAGTTGTTAAAGATACTAAATCAATTGCTAATATTGCTAGTAATACTTCCCTGCAAGAACAAGCCCCTGAAAAACCATCTATTTATGACTTAGATATCGCAACCACTCAAAAACGTGAAGTTCGCGTCCTGCCAAAGGTTGATGAAAAGAACAAAATAGTTACGATAGTGCCTAAGCAAAATATTAAAACCTTCGAGCAAGAACAAGCAGAGTTATCCGCAGGCATACAGCAGGATTACAATTCTTCAGAACACACAATTACAGCTGGCACTTCTAATGCTGGGGCAGATTTAAGTCAGAGCCAAGAAGGTACGTCTGCGCCTGAATCTGAAAATTCCGAAAAACTAAATCCTACAGACAAGGATGTCCAAGATCTACACAGGAGAGGCATAGTTATATTTTGAAATCATTTAACGATATCTTAAAAGGCTTTAATCCTAGAAAAGGCTCAGAACAAAAAGTAAAAGTTGGCTTAGATATTGGCCAGTCTGGCGTGCGCGCCCTCATCTTAACCACAGGCAAAGATAAACCCAGAATCAGCGCTTTTGCTTACTCACCCATAGAACGCAATACCTTAGAAAGCGTCAGGCAGGTTGTCAATTCTTTAAATCTCTCAGGTTCGCGGGTTAATATCGGTTTATCCGGTTCAGGGGTAATTATCCGTTATATTAACCTGCCTAAAATGACTAAGGAAGAATTGCGCGGTGCACTTCAATTCGAGGCTGAAAAACATATTCCTTTTCCAGTAAAAGAAGTTTTTTTAGATGCGCATATTTTAGATGAACCAAAGAGCGGTCAGATGTTGGTATTACTGGCTGCAGTAAAAAAAGAATTAGTCCAGCAATCAATTCAAATGATGCATTCTGTAGGCCTAGAGATTAATATTATTGAGGTTAGCACTATTGCCTTGATAAATGCCTTTTTAAATTTCCAGGAAAAAGGAGAAATCATAGATAAATCATTTGCTCTTTTAGATATCGGAATAAGGTTTAGTAATCTAACGATTATTGAAAACGGGCTTCCTCGGCTTACTCGGGATATCCCTATGGGCTCAAGGACAGCTAGCGCAACAACCGTGTTGAATATCGATAATGAGCAGGAGAATGCTACTGCTTCATCTGCCCCAGAAGCACAACTGCTAAATCTCTCTGAAGAATTACGCCGTTCATTTGATTTTTATGAAAGTCAATCTGGCAGGCCTTTAGAGGTAATATACTTAAGCGGTGAAGGCACAAGTCAATCCGGGATTGAACAGTCGCTTAATCAGAATTTGTCATTAACTACCAAATTCTGGGATCCGACTGCAAATTTGAATATTGATAATAAGGTGAATAAAGAAATTTTGTCGTCTCAAGTTAGGACAATCGCCATAGCCTTAGGACTAGCATTAAGATAAAAAATATGATTGAAATAAATTTTTTACCATCGGAATTTAAACATAAGAAACAATTAATAAATATTCCTTCCGGACTACCCCTAAAAATATTCTGCATGGTTTTGGGAGCGCTAATCGGTGTTCATCTTATTATCATTCTCATAGTTTTCGGAACAAAGGTTTATTTGCATAAGCTCAATTCTCAGGTTAACGAGAAGTTACCCAGGGCAAAAGAGATAGCCACGATGAAAGAGGAGATTAAAAAGCTTGAGGAGCAGCAACAAATTATGAGTAAGCTCTTTGGCAAGCGTTTTATTTGGAGTCAGAAGCTCAATTACTTAAGTGATTCTTTGCCGCAAGGCCTGTGGTTAACCCGGATTATTATAACTGAAAATATTTTTTCCCTAGAGGGTACTGCAGTTTCCACAAAGGCAGAGGAGATGAAGACGATTAATTCTTTCCTGGAAAGCCTGAAGGCGAATCCGGAATTTGTTTCTGATTTTTCTGATTTAGCTTTAAAATCAATCCAACGCCGGACAATCAAAATAATTGAAGTCGTGGATTTTAATCTCGCAGGTTTATTAAATCAATGAAAAAATTTGACCTTTCTATTTTAAACAATAAACAAACCAAGGAATTGATTAGTTTTATTATTTTAGGCATAATTATCCTAATTATAGATTTTAGTTTTGTGCTTACTAAACAGCTGTCACAGGTTTCTGCCTTAAAGCCAGCGCTTATTGAGACACGCAAAAAGGTTGTCGAGTCTTCAGGCGAAGTATTTAGGTTAGATAGCTTTAAGAAGCGCTTAGCAGAATTGAATACTATTGTTTCAAAAGAGAAGCTGGGTATTGTTAACGAAGAAAATATCCCCAATTTGTTAACCGAGATTTCCAGGATGGCCGATGCTGAGAAGTTAAAGATAATGCAAATCAGGCCGCATAAAGAGATTCGTTCTGATGAAAAACCAAATCCTGCAGCTAAGACTCGCTTTTACAGTCTGCCGATTTCAGTTATTGCCCAAGGCGAGTATCATGCCTTAGGTAAATTCATAAATAAACTTGAAAACAGCACAATTTTTATAAAAGTGAATACTCTGGATATTATGTCTCAAGCAGAAGGCTCTAAGGAGTTGGATATAAAATTATTAATCTCTATCTTCGTGGTTGAGAATATTTAAATCAAGTTATGAAAAGATCGAGAAGTTTAAAATTATTAATCAGTGTTTTAATATTTAGCCCTGTATTTTTCTTCATCCCTTATAAAATTTCTGCTCAAGATAATAATTTTCAAAACACTGAATCAATAACTTCCTTGCCGGCAAGTGAAACTCTTAAGCCAGTATTTATCTACACTGCTCATAACAACCGCGATCCTTTCTCTGCGTTAGTCACGCCTGATGGCCTATTGATTAATCCTCAGCCAGAAGGGGAAATTTCAGATATCCATCTTGAAGGTATAATCTTTGATCCGGCAGGTAAATCATATGCTGTGATTAACGGCAACGTGATTGCTGAAAATGATAGCCTTGGCGGCTTTACCTTAAAAGAAATAAAAAAAGATAAAATTATTTTGCAAAATGGCGAAAATTCACATATAATAGAGTTAATAAAGGAGGAGCCAAGTGAACAGCAATAAAAAGAAAGAAGGATTTACCTTGTTAGGTAAAGTTCTATTATTCTCTTTATTTTGCTTTTTGTTAGTTTTAAATATTAGTTCTACTAATAATTTAAGCGCACAGGAATCATCCAATCCTGAAAATCTGATTACTAATAATTCAGAGCTGAACTATGATGTTGAGATTATTGGTTTGGATGAAAATTTGCCTTCCGCTGATATTGAAACAGCAGTTCCTGTACAAGAAGCAGCTCCTGTTTCAGCGCCAGAAGTTAAAATCAGCGAAGAGGCCCTAACCCCGCAAGATATTGAGGCGTTAACTGCAGAGCCTCTTGCCGAATCTGCAACCAGCCAACAACCAGAAGCAGTTGCTGTTGCGCCAAAAGTAGAAGAAAAAGCCAAACAACCCGAAGTAAGCGCACAATCTGCTCAAGCTGCCGAAGCGCCGGTTACCCCTCCGGTTACTAAAGTATCTCTTGATTTTAAGGAAGCTGACATTAGGAATGTATTAAGAATCCTATCTTATAAAAGCGGTATTAATATTGTTGCTGCACCTGAGGTTACAGGCGTAGTGACTATTCGGCTTACTGATGTTCCTTGGGATAAGGCCTTAGATGTTATTTTAAGCACTTATGGATTTGGATTTGAGCGCAAAGAAAATATTATATCAGTCTATCCTATGGAAATGCTTACTTCCCGGAAAAAAGAAGAGGCTGCTTTAGCTGAAGTCCAGCCTACAGTTACTAAAGTCGTAAGCTTAAAATTTACTGATGCACAAGATATGAAAAAGGCGCTTGATCCGCAGCTATCGCCGCGCGGCAAGATTACAGTCTTATCTCAAACAGGTACAGCAGGCTGGGAGTTTGCCGGAGCAGATTTGGGTAAACGTAAACGCGTGGGCGAGAAACAGACCAAATCAAGAATCCTTATTATTTCTGATATACCTCCAGTGTTAGAAAAATTAGAACAGGTTATTAGTAGAATAGATAGGCGACCACAACAGATTTTAATTGAAGCTAGAATTTTGGAAGTAAACCGTGATAAATTAAGAGATTTAGGTGTTGAATTTGGAACAGGTGCCGATGCGGCATCATTCATTACGACTAGTAAAAAAAGCGATGGTGATGCAGCAACCCAACTTAAAGCTCAATCTCAAGCTATTTCGGTGGCACCATCGACATTTTCACCCATTGCTACTTCTATCGCAGGTGTTAGTCCATTTAATTCTGGTATAACTGCATATTTTAAAAAGGTCACTGGAAATCAGTTTGAAGTAATTTTACATGCTTTACAAGAAGATGTTCATACAAATGTCCTTTCTGCACCGCGCATATTAACATTAAGCGACCAGGAAGCTTCAATTCTTGTTGGACAAAAGTGGCCTATACTTTCTTCTGAGGTGGGCACAGAAGCTGGTGCAACAGTTGTTACCAGCTTAGATTATTATCAAGATTTAGGAATTCAACTTAACGTTGTCCCTCAGGTTAACGATGAGGGGTATATAAATTTAATCATACACCCTGCGATAACCTCGAAAACTGCCGAGGTTGGTACTAATAGATATCCAGTAATTGATACCCGTGAAACAGAGACTCAAGTGCTGATTAAGGACGGTGAAACAATCGTTATTGGCGGTTTACTTAAAGATATAAAAGGAGAAGCAGAATATGGAATACCTTTTTTAAAGGATATTCCGATCATTGGTTGGTTTTTTAAGCGCAAGTCAAATGATGTACAAAAGCTTGATTTGATTATTTTTATAACTGCAACTATTGTAAAGTCAGACGAAGATTTTGTAACTTTAAGGCAAAATATGGACAGTCCGGTAAGGTCAATATTACCTGAGAATTCGCAAGTTGCATCACCAGCTGAAGTTCAAAAACCAGTAACAGTTGAAAACCCAAAAGCTGTACAATAGATTTCTAAAATTTCTAAGCGAATAAAATAAGTCAGCCCTTGGCAAGTTTACTCGTCAAGGGCTGTTCTGTTAAAATGAAATCAAAATTTATTATTGAAATTACATTTTCCAAGACAGGCTTGATGCGTTATATTTCTCACCTGGATTTATTGCGCGTTTTTCTTCGCTGTACAAACAGGGCAAAATTAAATCTGCAAACTTCCTGCGGGTTTAATCCCCATCCCAAGATTAGTGTTAGGCCGGCAATTAAATTAGGCTTAGAGTCTAATGAACTAAGTTGTCAGTTTGCGTTAAATGAAAAAATTTTAGCTCAAGAGTTTATTGCAAGACTTGCAAAACAATTGCCGCAAGGCATAAGGATTAGTTCGGGAAAATTATTGGAGAGTAATAAGGTGCTCAATGCCTAAATTAATTTTAATGAATCCGGGACACCTGGAGAATCGCGTAGCAATCTTGGATAATGACCGGATTGATGAATTTTTTATTGAACGCGGCAGCGAAAAAACTATTGTCGGAAATATTTATAAAGCCAGGGTTGATTCAATAGCTCCGTCTTTAAACGCGGCATTTGTTGATATTGGCTTGCCTAAGAAAGGATTTCTTTACCTAAGCAAGGTGGACAAGGCAATGAGTTTTTCTGGCGATGATCTTGAAGCGATTGCAACATCAGCCAGTACCTTTAAGACCGAAGACCTGAAAGTAGGCCAGGAGTTAATTGTCCAGGTAGTTAAAGAGCAATTTGGCACTAAAGGCCCGAGGCTTACTACAAATATATCCCTGCCGGGTAGATATCTAGTTTTACTTCCTTTTGACCATAGTGTCGGCATATCGCGTCGGATTGATGATGAGGAAGAGCGCCGCAGATTGCGAGTTTTAATTGATAGCCTTAATTTTCCAAAAGAAAGCGGATTTGTTGTGCGCACAGTAAGCGTTGGCGTGGGTAAAAAGCAGTTAGTTCGGGATGCGAAATTTTTAATCCGGCTTTGGCAAACTATATATCGCCAGGCGCAGAAAAGAAAAGCACCGGCGTTAGTCCATGAAGAATATGATTTACTCATGCGTATAGTTCGCGATTCATTTACTGAAGATATTGCTAATCTTTTTGTAGATTCAAAAAGGGAATTTTATATTATCCGCAGATTTGTGCGAATATATTCTCCGGATTTACTTCGCAAGATTATTTTCTATCACGGCAAGGAATTATTGTTTGAAAAATTTAAGGTTGAGGAGAAGATTGAGACCCTTTATCAGCGAAAGGTAAATCTAAAATCCGGAGGCTATATTTATATTGAACCTACGGAGGGGCTTGTGGCAATTGATGTTAACAGCGGAAAATATAGAGGCAATATCTCATCTGCCGGGCCAAGAGCTCAGGAAGAGATGGCATTTAATGTCAATATGGAGGCTGCTGATGAGATTAGCCGCCAGCTTCGCTTGAGGGATCTAGGAGGTTTAATTGTTATAGATTTTATTGATATGTCCAAAGACTCAAATCGCAAAGCTTTGGTAGTGCATTTTAAGGATTTACTTAAGACTGACCGGGCCAAGACAGAAGTCATTAGGATTTCTGACTTTGGGATACTGGAGATGACTCGCCAACGCCAGCGTAAGAGCGCTGAAGGCTTATCATTCCAGGCTTGTCCTTATTGCTTGGGCAAGGGTAAGGTAAAGTCAACAGCAACTGTTGCGATTATGTGTCTGAGGGCGCTTAGCCAGGCGTTAAAAGAGCGCAAGAAACCGAAACTTTTAGTTAGCCTTAATCCTCAGGTTGTTGAGTTCCTGAACGTGCAACACATTCAGACGCTTAAGGACCTGCAGTCCAGGTTTCGAACCCCGATTATCTTAAACCCCAGTCCGCATTTACACTTAGAGAAGATTATAATCGAATAATTTGGCTGATTATTGGTAGTCTCAAATAAATTGGCTAAATTAACTTTTGTTTATAATGACCCTGACAATTTTCCCGCTTTCTGTTGTTTCTTCTTTAATGCCCTTTGGAAAATGGGTCCTGTCAAGGTTTGTATTCGCAGGAACGCTCGCTTTTCCCCAGCGGGGAAAAGCTCTCTCGGTTCGGCTTCCTCGCTCGTCCTCGCACTTTGTGCTCGGACACCGTGCCCGCTCGTCGCCTCTACGTCCTGCTCATATCAAACCTTGCCACCCATTTTGGAGTAGTAAAGGACAAGTACTGAGCAAGCCCGAAGGGCGCGTCGAAGTACTAAAATCGACATATCGCTCGAAAATTACCAGGTTCATTATGTTGAGAGGTACGTGAATAATTAATTTGCGGTGGGATTTGTGAGCGTGCATAAGAAATTTTTTGGCAAATGTCTGCAAGGAATTACGGCAAGCGAGTGGCGAAACTGACCGAAGGGAATTTCGCCAAACGAGCGAGACGTAAACCGCAGCAGACGGCAAAAGATTTAGAGCACAGCGAACATATCCCAGAAGCAAATGTAGCGGGTGACCCGTTTTTGAACAAGCACCGAAAGCGAGAGAGGAAAGGGGATTTGAGTTCTAAAGATTAAGTATGTTACTGATTATTGTTTTTTCTTGCCTGTTCAATTTAGTTATGTTAACATAAGTATCTAATTTAATCCCTAGAGGAGGATTTCTATGTACGCAATAATTCAGAGTGGTTCAAAACAGTACCGGGTACAGGCAGATAGCGAGATTGACATTGAGAAATTGCATCTACGCGCGCATGCTAAGACAGTGACCCTGGACAAGGTTTTGATGTTTTCAGATGGAAAAGACCTGCAGGTGGGTAAGCCTTATTTAAAAAATATTTCTGTAAAGGCTGAGGTTTTGAGCCCAGTAATAAAAGCAGATAAGGTAATAGCCTTTAAGTACCACCGTCGGAAGGATTGGCATTGGAAAAAGGGCCATCGTCAAAAATTTACTCGCCTAAAGATAAAAGAGATAAGCGCAAGTTAACTCTCCAGGCCTAGAAAATTAAAAATGTTCATTGATTTTGCCAAGATAAGTATTAAAGCCGGTAATGGCGGCGATGGCTGCAATAGTCATTATCATCATCGCAGAAAAAGGCATATCACTCCTGACGGCGGCAGCGGCGGCAAAGGCGGGGATGTAATTTTACGCGCCGAATTTAAGATTCATACGCTTTTGGATTTTCGCTATCGCCAGCATTTTAAAGCTCAAAATGGAGAACGGGGCGGGTCTAACTGCAAAAAGGGCAAGGATGCCGCAGATTTGAAAATTTTGCTTCCTTGCGGTACTTTGATTCGTGATATAAAAACCGGCTTTATTTTAAGGGATTTAAAAAATTCCGGCGAAGAAGTGATTGCCGCTAAAGGCGGCCTTGGCGGCAAGGGCAATATAATTACCCATAGCCAGTCAGAGAAGGGCCAACTTGGCGAAGAGAGAGATGTAAGCCTAGAGTTAAAACTGATTGCGGATGTGGCAATCGTGGGAAAACCCAACGCTGGCAAATCTAGCTTAATTACTGCGATATCCAATGCCCGCCCGAAGATTGCTAGTTATCCATTTACGACAAAAGCGCCGATATTGGGAGTTCTAGCTTGCGATGATTTTTCTTGCGTTTTAGTTGATATTCCGGGTTTGATTGAAGGCGCGCACCTCGGTAAAGGCTTAGGCATAGAGTTCTTAAAACATATTGAAAGGACAAAATTAGTTTTGCAGCTGGTTGATATTTCCCCAGAGGCGACAAATGACCCGGTTTCTGATTTTAAGATTATCGATACTGAGCTTAAATCTTACAGTGCAGGATTAGAAAAAAAACCCAGGATAATTGTTGCAAATAAAATTGATTTACCCGGCTGGCAGACTAACTTAAAAAAACTAACTAAAGCCTTAGGTGAAAAGATTATTTCCATTTCTTGTTTAGAAAAAAAGGGTTTAGAGGAATTAATTTATGAAATCAGACGTAAACTTCAAACGCATAGTTGTTAAAATTGGCACAAGTATACTGACCGATAAGCATAACCATTTGGACGCGGATTTAATCGCCAATATCGTACGCCAGATTGGCGTGCTTATGGATTGCGGCAAACAAGTGATTGTTGTATCTAGCGGTGCTATTGGCTGCGGCCTGGATACCTTAAATTTATCTAAACGTCCGTCTGACCTATCAGAATTAGCTGCGTTGGCTTCTATCGGCCAGATTTCGCTTATGCAGGCTTATCAGGATGCATTTAAGCAGATTGGAAAGAATTGTGCACAGGTTTTACTAACCTGGGATGATTTTTCCAGCCGCAAGCGGTTTTTAAATGCCAAAAAAACTATTAATCAGTTATATAAATATCAGACAGTAGCAATTATCAATGAAAACGATTCGGTTTCAATGGAAGAGATAAAATTTGGGGATAACGATAAACTAAGCGCGTTAGTTGCCACGCTAGTATCTTGTGATTTGTTGATTGTATTAACCGATGTTGATGGCCTGCAAGATAGAAAAAGTAACCAGCTGATTGAATATGTGGAAAAAATCGACTCTAAGATTATGAGCTTGGCTTGCACTAGTACAAAGTTTAGCTGCGTGGGTGGTATGTTTTCGAAACTGGAAGCAATAAAGATAGCAAACGAAAGCGGCATACCTGCAGTTTTGGCTAACGGCCGGACTGATAATATATTAATAGACATTGTGGAAGGAAAAAATCCCGGGACATTTTTTTGCGCAGGCAATAAACGCCTAGCCCGTAAAAATTGGATTGCAAACAGCGCAAGACCTAAGGGTGTGATAATCGTAGATGATGGGGCAAAGACCGCAATTAAGTCAAAGAATAAAAGCTTGCTCGGCGTAGGAATTGTTAATGTCCACGGTGAATTTAAGGAAAACGATGTAGTATTTATCGCTGATTCAAGCAATAAAAATTTTGCTAAAGGCATAACCAGGTTTTCCTCAAGCCATGTTGTACATATCAAAGGCAAAAAAGGCGAACGGGAAATAATCCACCGCGACGACCTTGTGATCATTTAGGATTCAATATGGACAACACACTCAAAAAAGAGATAGTTGCAATAGCTAGGCTTGCCAAAAGGCTGAGTTTTTCTCTGGCAAAAGTTAAGGCCGAAGTGAAAAAGGATACTATTCTGGCAATGGCTCAGAGTTTATTGGATAATAAGCTGTCAATTATTGAACAGAATAATATTGATTTAAAGCTTGCCAGCGAACAAAATCAATCTAAAAGTTTCATTGAGCGTTTGACGTTAGATGGGGCGCGTTTAGAAAAAATGGCGCAATCTCTAAAATCAATAGCGAATATCAAAGATCCTATGCTTGAGGTAATTAAATCTTGGCGCGTTGCATCAGGATTAGAAATAAAAAAAGTCAGAGTGCCTATCGGAGTTATAGCAATAATCTATGAATCAAGACCAGACGTTACCAGCGATTGCATTGGTTTATGTTTAAAGAGCTCAAACGCTCTTGTTTTAAGAGGCGGAAGCGCTGCGTTAAATTCAAATATCGCAATTTATAATTGTCTGATAGGGGCGATTAAGCAAAAAGGCCTTCCCAGCGAAGCCTTTCAATTAATCAAGAATACTGACAGAAAATCTGTTGATATATTGTTAAAGTTAACTGATTCTATTGATTTGGTCATTCCTAGGGGCGGAGAAGGTTTAATTAGAGAAGTAGTTAAAAAGTCTCGGATACCGGTGATAAAACATTACAAAGGAATTTGTACAATATTTATGGATAAGGATGCTGATTTAGAGCTTGGGCTTAAGGTATGCTTAAATGCTAAAGTTCAGCGCCCCGGCGTATGTAACGCAATGGAAACTTTACTCGTGCATAAGGAGATTGCTTCTAAATTTTTACCGCGCATGCTTGAGCAATTTAAGCAGAATAATGTCCAGATAAGAGGAACAGCTGCTGTCAGGAAATTTGACTCTAGTTTAAAGGCTGCAAAAAATGCTGATTTTAAAACAGAATTCTTGGATCTAATCTTAGCAGTTGATGTTGTTAAAGATTTAGATGAGGCGATTGAGCATATTAATACATATGGCTCGCACCACTCGGACAGCATTATTACTAACGATAAACTTGCGGCTGAAAAATTTCTAACTGAGGTTGATTCAGCCTGTGTTTTTGTCAATGCTTCTACCCGGTTTAGCGATGGCTATGAATTCGGCATGGGTGCGGAGATGGGAATTTCCACGGATAAGATTCATGCCCGCGGCCCAATGGCTGTTGAAGAGCTTACGACATATAAATACCAAGTTTACGGCAACGGCCAGATTAGAACTAATTAAATAATGAAAATTGGAATCCTCGGCGGAACATTTAATCCAGTGCATCTTGGCCATATGATTTTGGCTCAGTCAGCACTTGAGATTTTAAGGCTTGATAAAATTATTTTTGTTCCGGCTAATATCCAACCGCTCAAATCTTCTCGCTGGGTTCCTAGGGGCATAGACAGGCTAAAAATGCTACGCCTTGCATTACGCGGCGCAAAGAAATTTTCTATATCAGATTTGGAAATAAAACGTGGCGGTAAATCTTATACAGTCGAGACATTAGATATAATGCGGCGTAAATTTAAAGGTAAAAGTGCCGAACTTTTTTTTCTAGCCGGTTCTGATGCCATATCTGATTTAGGCCGCTGGAAGAATTTTGATAAAATAAAAAAACTGGCTAAATTTGTTGTGGCAGCCCGGCCGGGATTTTGCGTAAAATTGATCCACAAGGGCATTAAATTTATCAATATCCCGCAGATTGACATTTCTTCCTCAGATGTCAGAAAGCGCATTAATACCGGAAAAGGCGTAGAATATTTATTAGATAAAAAGGTGTTAGCGTTTATTAACAGAAAAGGATTATATAAGTGAAAATACTTGTTGCGCCATCAATATTGGCTTGTGATTTTAGTTGTTTGGCCAAAGAGTTAAAAAGAATTGAAGCAGCCGGGGCGGATCTTATTCACATAGATGTTATGGACGGCCACTTTGTTCCGAATATTACTTTAGGGCCAAATCAGGTAGCGGCGATTAAGAAGAGCACAAAATTACCCCTGGATGTGCATTTGATGATTAAAAAACCCTTCAAACTTTTGGATTCATTTGTGGATGCAGGTGCGGATATAATTACCGTGCATGTAGAGACTGTTCCCTTGACTAATTTTAAATCCAAAGCTAAAGCCCTAAACGAAAAAGGCGTAAGGTTAGGCTTGGCGATAAATCCGGGCACGAGCCTCGGAAAAATACTGCCAGCTGTTAACTTTCTGGATTTTATTCTTTTAATGAGTGTAAACCCTGGGTTCTGCGGCCAGAAATTTATGCCGATAGTCTACAAAAAAATAGAAACATTAAGAAAATATTTCAAGTTTGACATTGAAGTTGATGGTGGAGTTAATTCTGATAATGCTCGGCGATTGATTTCCTGCGGGGCAAATATTTTGGTTGCAGGGAATTTTATCTTTAAATCAAAGGATTATGCCAGCGCGATAAGGAGTCTTAAACATGCCAGCGGCTAGCTTTGAAGCAATTAAATTTGGAACAGACGGCTGGAGAGCAATTATCGGCCGCGATTTTACATTTGAAAACGTTTCAATATTAACCCAGGCAACTTGTGATTATTTTAAGGCTGCCTTAGCCCGCCCGGATTTAACCTGTGCTATTGGTTATGATACCCGGTTTCTATCTAAGGATTTTGCCTTAGAGGTAGCTAAGGTTTGCGTTGCTAACAACATAAAAGTAATATTTTCCGACAAATTTTTGCCTACTCCGGCATTAAGCTTTGCGGTGAAAAAATTGCATTGTGATTTTGGCGTTGTTATTACTGCCAGCCACAATCCGCCGGAGTTTAACGGGTTTAAAATTAAAGATAGTTCCGGAGGAGCAGCAGATACTGAGATAACCAGCGCTATTGAAAAATTGCTAAAAACATCCGATGTTAAAAAGCATGATTTGATAGCTTCGAAATCCTCAAGCAATTTTAAAGTTTGCGACTTAACTAACGACTATCGAAAATTCTTGAAAAGCTATTTGGACTTAAAAACTATAAACAGGGCTAAGCTAAGGGTTTTGGTTGATGTTATGCACGGAAGCGGAAATGGGTTTATTGCGGATTGCGTTGAAGAAAGTAATGTAAATTTATCCTTGATGCGCAGTGATATTAATCCATCGTTTGATGGCAGCCGGCCAGAGCCTCTGCCGGAAAATTTGGCACCGATGATTAGCCGAATGAAAAAGGAAAAATTTGACTTAGGCTTGGTGCTTGATGGCGATGCAGATAGGATTGCGGCTATGGATTCTAACGGAGAATTTATCAGCCCACAGGTTATCCTTTGCCTCTTGATTTTGCATCTTGTCCAGGATAGGAAAATGACTGGTGCAGTGGTTAAGACGATAGTCGGCTCGTCAATGATTGATAAAATATGCACGCGCTTAAAGTTAAAATTGTTTGAAACGCCAGTCGGATTTAAATATATAAGTAAATTAATGAAAGAGGGAGATGTCCTGATTGGCGGAGAAGAGGCAGGCGGCATTGGATTTAAAAATTATATACCAGAGCGCGATGGTTCGCTAGCCGGCCTACTTTTGTTAGAAATGCTTGCCTTTAGGCGCTGCAACATAAATAATCTTTTAGCTGACCTTAAGCGTGAATTTGGCTCTTTTTATTATACCAAGGATAGCCTGGCGTTAAGTAGTGTAGAGATGTTTAGTTTAGCAAATATTAAAATTCCGGAAGAGTTACTAGGTAAAAAAGTTGTTAAAATAGACAAAAAAGACGGCTTAAAGTTTATCTGCGAGGATGACTCTTGGCTAATGCTGCGCGGCTCAGGTACTGAGCCAATCGTCCGGGTTTACTCGGAAGCCAAAACTAAAGACCGGGCAGAAAAATTGATTTCTTTAGGCAAGAAAATGATCTAAACGTGTGGATTGGCTATTATTTTTCAAGATTCCTCATTTATTTACTAATTAAATTCATATATCGGTTTAAGGTTAAAGTTATCGGTAAAGAAAATATAGCCTCAACCGGTCCATTTATTTTAATTTCCAACCACCTGAGTTTCCTTGATCCTGCCCTAATCGGAACAAGTTGTAAGCGTCGGTTTGTTTTTATAGCCCGCCAAGACTTATTTGAAAATAAGTTTTTAGGAGCCTGGATGCGATGGGTTAATGTTATTGCGGTTAAGCGCGATAGTCCAGATTTAAAGGCAATTAAGCTGTCTATAAGTGCGCTAAATAAGGGAGAGGCTTTACTGATGTTTCCTGAGGGTACGCGGCAGGAAGATTCCGGGGAGTCATTCCAAAGTTTAAGAAAAGGTTTTTTGCTTTTAGCTAAAAAGGCTAAAGTTCCAATCGTAGTTGCAAAAATTTATGGCACTGATTTGGCTTGGCCTAGAAACGCCAAAAAGATTAATCGCGGAACTGAAATAACAGTTAAGTTTGCTAAGCCGTTTATCCTGGAAGATAACGAAGATTATCCGCAAGGATTAAGCCGCCTGCAGTCAGCTTTAGGGGGGTTGTAGGTGGTTTTTGCTTGCGTCGGATAAGCTTTACGCCTGCCTGACGGCAGGCAGGACATCGCGTAAAAACTAAACACCAGTTGGTAGTTTTTACTTGACGCAAAAGCCTTCACGCCTGCCTTCGGCAGGCAGGGCACAAGCGAAATTTAAAGCGCCAGCTGGCAATTATGGTTACTTGGCCGCAAAAGCCTTTGCGGCACGGCGTAAAAACTAAGCACCAGCTGGTAGTTTTTACTTGACTTTCCTTTTAATTTAGGATACTTTATAAGGATTATCCGCCACAAAGATTGGCGGATAAAATTTAATTTTTGGGGTGATAGATAATGTTTTCAAAGAATGACTCGTTAGCAGATTTATATTCAACAAGTTTTACTAATTTTAGCGAAGGCCAGATTGTTAAAGGAAAGATTATCAGCATCGGGCCAAAAGAAGTAATGATTGACATCGGCTTTAAATCTGAAGGAGCTGTGCCGATGCTGGAGTTTAGAAGCGAAGAGTTGGTATTGGGTAATGTCGTTGAGGTATTGATCGAGTCTTTAGAGAGCGAAGACGGGATGGTTGTTCTTTCAAAAGAAAAGGTTAGCAAGATTAAAGGCTGGGAGCAGATTGTAAAGGTTGTCCAGGGCGAACAGGTATTTGACGGCAGAGTGAGAAGTAAGATTAAGGGCGGCTATACAGTGGATATTATGGGCATTGATGCTTTTTTACCTGAGTCTCTATCTACGTTTAGGGGAAAGCCAATGTCTGAAATAATTAACCAGATGTTTAAGTTTCAGGTTGTTAAGATTAATCATCAACGCCGCAGCCTGGTTGTTTCCAGAAAAGACGCCGCAGCCAAAGAAAAAGAATCTGCCAAACGCAAACTTTGGGAAGAGATAAAAGTTGGAGATGTCCGCCAGGGCCAGGTTAAGGCAATTACTGATTTTGGCGCATTTGTTGATTTGGGCGGAGTTGACGGCTTACTGCATATAACTGATATGAGTTGGTCGCGCGTTTCACATCCATCCGAGGTTGTGGCGATTGGCGATAGAATTGAAGTGGCAATCTTAAATATGGACAAAGATAATGGTAAGGTTTCTCTTGGCTTAAAGCAGCGCAGTCCTGATCCCTGGGAGGGGATAGAAGAAAAATTTCCTATTGACACTAAAATAAAAGGCAAGATTGTCAATATTTTAAATTACGGCTTATTTATTGAGCTGGAAAAAGGCATAGAAGGCCTTATTCACATCTCTGAGATTTCTTGGAGCAAGAGGATAAACGATTTAAAAGAAACATTCGTTATCGGAGATGTTGTTGAAGCGAAGATTTTAAGTATCGAGAAACAAAGTAAAAGAATTTCCTTGAGCATAAAGCAGCTTGAACCAAACCCCTGGGAGCAGGTTAGCGATAAATATATACCGGGTAACAAGGTTACGGGTGTGATTAGAGGGTTTAGCGATTACGGAGCATTCATAGAATTACCCGAAACCTTGGAGGGCATGATTCATGTTTCAGATATGTCCTGGACCAAGAAGATTAATCATCCGCAGGAGATTTTAAAAAAAGGGCAAAAGATAGAAGTGGTTATCATATCCGTTGATCCCAAAAATCAACGTATCGCCTTAGGCTTAAAGCAACTGACTGAAAATCCCTGGTCAAAAATAGCTGAAGAATTTACCGTGGGTAAGGAGCTAGAAGTTGAGGTTATCCAGGCAACCAATTTCGGGGTGTTTGTAAAGTTAAGAGAAGATTTAGAAGGCTTAATTTTTAACACCGAAATTGAAAATAGTATAAAAGATCAATTGAAGCCCGGGGATAAAATAAGAGCAAAGATTATCAAGGTTGATATTGAGGCAATGAAGATTGGCTTAAGCGCTATAGTTTCAAATGAAGCAGATAAAAGTTAAAGAACAAGTTGAAAAGATTAAGCGCGCTAGCTTAGAGGTTATCAACGAAGAAGAGTTAGCTCAGAAGATTCAATATTCTTTAGAATTAAACAAGCCCTTGCGAGTAAAAGCAGGGTTTGATCCTACCACGAGCGATATCCATCTCGGACACACTGTATTACTGCGTAAATTAAGAACCTTTCAGGATTTAGGGCACAAAGCAATTCTGTTGATTGGCGATTATACTGCGCTTATCGGCGATCCTTCTGGCCAATCGCAAACCAGAAAAATTCTTTCCCGTGATGAGGTTTCTAAAAATGCCAAAACTTACCTCAAGCAGGTTTCTAAAGTCCTGCTTACAGATAAAAAAAGCCTGGAAGTCCGTTATAATTCCCAATGGTTTTTTAAACAGGCAGATTCAAAGCAAGGCGTAAACCTAGATAAATTCTTAGAAATAGCATCTAAATATAATGTTGCGCGCTTGATTGAGCGTGACGATTTCTCAAGCAGATTAAAAGCCGGTAAGCCAATAAGTGTTTTAGAGTTTTTATATCCCCTGATGCAAGGCTATGATTCAGTTGTGTTGTCTGCGGATATTGAGCTAGGGGGCAGTGACCAGAAATTTAATCTCTTAGTCGGCAGAGATATTCAACGAGCCTATGGTCAGAGCCCGCAGGTTGTAATTACCCTGCCATTGCTCATTGGTTTAGACGGCGCATTAAAGATGTCAAAAAGCTACAATAACTATATTTCAATTACCGAGCCTGCGGATCAGATCTTTGGCAAGATTATGTCGATATCTGATGAGTTGATGGTGAATTATTATGATCTGCTTACTGAAGATAATCTGGACGCGGTTAAAAAGATGCACCCTAAACAGGCAAAACTTAATCTCGCAGAAGGTTTAACTGCCAGATTTTACTCAAATCAAGTAGCGCTCAAAGCCAGGAAAAATTTCGAATCGGTTTTTAGCGCGGGTAATGTACCTCAGGATATTCAGGAATATAAACTAAAAGACAAAGTTTCAGAGGATATTTTATCAGTCTTGGTTAAAACTAGGCAGGTAACTTCTGGAAACGAAGGCCGCAGGCTTATCCGCGATGGAGCAGTTCGGCTTGATAACCAGCCAATAAAAGACGAAAAATTTACAATAAGCCGAAGTGGCATTTTAAAAATCGGCAAGACACGCTTCCTCAAAATCACCGTTTAAGAAAACCTTCCTATTAATTCCTAATTCCTAATTTTAAATTTTTTCCGGAGGCGGGACAAAAGTGCATACCGTATTTCTTCCAGTTTCTTTTGCCTGGTAAAGGGCTTTATCCGCAAATGAGATAAGCTCTGCAGGATTTTGGGCCAAGGTCTGTTTTGACGAGGCAATTCCGATACTAATCGTTACCTTTAGTGGCTGGTTTTCCTTATAAGGGAAATTAAACTCCTCAATCGTTTTTCTTAAACGCTGGGCATAGATATTTGCACCTAATTCATTCGTGCTGGGTAATATTGCGCAGAATTCCTCTCCGCCGTAGCGGGCAACAATATCTAGCTTTCGGCTTGCATCCTGAATAATTTTGGCGATATTTTTTAACACCACATTTCCTTGTTCATGGCCATAGGTGTCATTAATTCTTTTAAAGTGGTCAATATCCATAATCAACAGCGATAATTGAGAATTTTCATCGTAAGCCTTCTTGAATTCCTGATCCAGCCTTAATATTAGATAGCGGTGTAAGTACAAGCCGGTTAACCCGTCGGTAATCGAAAGCTTCTTTAATATTGTAGCTTCAATAATCAAATGGCCATATTTATAAGTTTCTGTTCCGGCATAAATAAAGCAGGCAATAAAAATCGGGCCAAAATAATCATATCTAAAATTAAAATAAGAAGCAGCTAGGGCTAGTAGCGATAAGATTACAAGCTGGGTTAAAAGGCTTATAAGGCCTTTAACCACTTTAAATTTATAGGTTAATATTGAAGACCAAAGCGCAGCAATAACAATCAAAAACAATTGCCAGTTATCCGGCACTTTATTTGGGAAGTTTCCGGATAAATACATCAACATCTCATTGGCATTCAAGCTGACGCCAGAGAGAATCCCTAAGGTCGTAGGGTAGACATCATGGAATATTTCAGCAGTTACGCCAATAGCTATCAGCCGGCCTTCAATCAATTTTGCGTCCGCGCTTTTGTTAAGTATTTTATAGAATGATTCAGAAATGAAATCTTTATCTTTTGCCTGGAAATTTAAGGCTGCGGTTCCTTGATTATCCGTACTTAACAGCAGTTTTTTTGTTTTTTCATTACCCAGATTTTTGATCAGAAAGGAATTATTCTTAATTTTAGCCAAATGAATTTTTTCTGAGTTTGAATAGTAATGTAACACACTCTTTAGGCCAAAAGACAAGTCAAATTGTTCCTGGTTTTTTTCTGTTGGCAGAATTACTCTTACCCGGCGCACAATCAGGTCTATATCCCGGGGTTTATTTACAAATCCAAAATCTAAAGCTGCTTCTCTTAAAGGTAAAAAAGGCTTGTTAAAAGTGCCATCAGGAGTAATGTAAGCACTTAAGATTACATTGCCACAATTCTTGATTGCCCGAGCTAACCTTAAATCAGCATCCACGCTTTCACTTTCTCCGATAAATGATAAGTCTAAGCTTATAATTTTCGGTTTATATTCATTCAAATTTTCTAAGAATTCGGCGATAATACTGCGCGGCCAAGGCCACTTTTTATTTAAGGCCATAAATGATTCATCATCAATTTTAATCACGCATAGGTCTTTTATCTCGTTTGGCTTTGGTTTTATGGCATAGGTGAGCTGCTTAAAAAAGTCTGCGGTTTTTAATTGCAGGAAGCTTAAACTAGGTATGTTGCTAAATGAAAAGAAATAGAACAAAGCGATTATAATGCTGACCGAGGTTACTTTTAGCAAATTCTTGTCAACAGGAATTTTTTTCATATATTAGGAGAAAATAGAAGATTATATTGACTTTTAATCTTAATTAGTCTATCATAAATAGAAGTCTGACGCAAGGTGAAAAGTACAAATTTACAAGTTTATAAAAATATTGTAACACCTTGTATAGCAATTAGTTAGATTAAGTATATATTTATAAGATACTTGAAATAAGGCCTTTATTGTGGTATACTTTATTTTGGTAATGAAGGTATGCTCGATAAGGGCAAACTATGCGTAAGCATAGGGCGCAAAGCCAAGAGTCCTTCTTTAAAAGGATAGTCTGGTTACCGAAAGCAAAATGTACAATCCTATCCTTGGAAATGAAGGATAGGATTTTTTTATAATAATGAGATTAGAGGATAAATAAGGAGATTAAGCAGATTAAAATGAGGTGCAAAATGAATAAGAAAATATTGAAAACCGGGTTTCATACTGTAGAGTTAATTGTTGTGTCGTTGGTGGTAGTGGTGATGATGGCAATAGCAATACCGAATTTTTTGCGGGCTAAGTTGGTAAATAATGAAAGTGCAGCATTAGTCAATCTTTATAAGCTTGCTGGTGCATTTGAAGCTTACCGCACTATGTTTGGTACATATCCCACAACTTTTACCCAGTTGCGTAATACCCAGCCGCCTTTGATGGATTTAGCTTGGGCAACAAGCGGCCAAAAACAGGGTTATACTTTTAGGGTTTCAACTGAAAGTGATGTTGTGCCGACTTATGCCTTTAGGATTTTTGCTGACCCGACTCAATTTGGCGTTACTGGAAATCGTTATTTTAAAATAGGCTCAAGCGAGCAGGAAGCAAATGGCAGCGCATATTATGCTACTATTGCTGGTGGACCTGCAGGTGGCCCTTGGACTGCAGTGGGTGTTGAGGGTGGAGGAGGTTCAGGGACAACTCCCGATTGTACTGGTATACCTTGTTCTATCTGTAATGGCGCAGGCTGCACTAGTGGTGGGCAAGATTGTACTGGTATACCTTGTTCTATCTGTAATGGCACAGGCTGCACTGGTGGTTCTGGTGGCAGCTGTCCTTATATTCATACATGGGATGGAAAACAATTTGTTAAAGATAATGATATTATTCCAGGAGGCAAATCCGGTGAATATACTGATTATTATAAGTTAACCAAGGCTCCAAAAATGGATAAGCAGGGTGAGTTGCTGTTTAAGATTATTGAGCCATTGGATGAAAAATCTCACCTGGATAGGCTTAGCTTATTAGAAGTTATCCATCCGCAATCTGTGAAGATTGCACCAACTCCAGAAGGTAAGATTGTTACTTTTGAGAACAAGAATTTGACTAAGGCTCTTACCGCTGCGGATAAAAAAGGCAAGGATGTCTTAAAATTAGTTGCCAGTAAAGATAATGGTAATTATCACGGTGTTACTGGAGATTTTATCACTTTTGATTTTGGTTTGGTTAAAAACACCCAGAAAGATTTACGCCTTATTTTAAGTTCAGATTTGGAAGATGCCTTTGCTGCTCAAGCGGGTCCGTGTGTGGGGCAACCATGCTCTGAATGCCCTGGTGAGGGATGCATTCCAGATGATTGTATTGGTAAGCCATGTAGCAGTTGTTACGGGGCAGGCTGCGTACCAGTTTGTCAGGCGGAAGAGTGCCTTGAATTTAAGTCTATCCATATAGAACTATTAGTCTCAGGTAAAGAATGGAAAGAAATAGCTGTTATCCATCCTCATGAAAACTGGGATATCTGGGCAGTTGATTTAGCTGCATTTAAGGATAAAGTAAAAGGCAATCTAAAGATAAAGGTTACCTGGAGAGATGAGCACAAACTAGATTTTGTGCTTTTAGATGAGTCTAAGCAAGTGCCAATTAAAGTTAAAGAGTTAGCTTTACTCGAGGCTAAACACAATAGAGCCGGAGATGTATTAAATTTATTAAAGCTTTCAGATAATCGTTATGCCGCTATGAATAAAGGCGATGAAATTAGCTTGAAATTTGCTAGCCCAAGCAAACAAAGCTTAATGAGAAGAGAAGCAATAGATTACATATTTGTTAGCGAGGGTTGGTATAAACAATTGAAAAAATAGGGCGTCAAAAAACGCCGCCCTTGATTACAGAGATTAAAATTATGATTACACAGATTTTAAAAACAAAATTGCACAGATTAAAAATCAAGGGTTTTACTCTCATTGAGGCAATCATAGTTATTGGTTTGATAGTTGGCTTGGTTGCGTTGAGCCTGCCTCATTTAGTAAACCTCTATATCCATGCAAAAGAAACTAGTGCACTTGCCTCATTAGGCAAGATTTCTGCGGCTATGGAGGTTTACCGGACTTTATATAAAACTTACCCACAGGATTTGACACAACTGGTTATTGTTAATCCCACACTTTCAATTGATGAATTATTACGAGCTGGCTCAAAAGGTGGGTATAATTTTAGAATAGAACAAGAGTCATTTTCCGCCAATACCTACAGCGCAATTGCTGAGCCTAAAGCGTACAATATTACTGGCAGGTTTGCGTTTAAGGTTGACCAAACAGGTATTTTTTATCGTGATGCTATACCTGGCGCTGCGTGGATTAGTGTAGGCGGTTCAGGCGTTGCAGCAGCAGTTGAGCGGATTATTAGACCGGAATGAGATCGATAGAATACTTTTTTAAACTTTTTATAAACCTTTCCTTGCGCCGCAAAAGCTTTTGCGGCATCAAGCAAAAACCAAGCACCAGTTGGTGGTTCTTGCTTGACAAAGCAGCTTTTAGCGTGTATACTTTTAGCTACCAGTCACTTATGGATAAAAAGTATGGCTAAAAGATCAAATAAGTCTAATTCCACAGATGATCGCAAGATGAAACTTGCGATTTTTTATTAAAAAGGGGACAATTAAAATGAATAAGAGATTGATTATTTCTATTACATTTTTTTTCGTTTTTAGCTTTATTTTCATATTTAATGCGCTGGACTCTTCTGCTGCTCCGATAGTGAAAGAATACTCTGTTTCAATTCCGGAATTTACTGTACGCGACGTAGGAGGCAAGGCTTATTATGAGATTAAAGGCTTTGGCCTTAATACTGTGCTAGGCTTACCGCTTCTGCCGCATAAGAAATATTATTTTGAGATTCCGTTTAATGCTAAGGATGTAAGCGTTAGCCTGGTTAGCACTAATTCCCGCTCTTTGGGCCAGGTGTTAAACTTAGCTGCATTCCAAGGTATGGCACCTAATAATGACACTACACCAGTAAAGCCTAATTTAGCAGCAGCAAGAGCAAAATATACTTTGGCTACTTTTCCCGAAGGTATTTTTAAAAATCTCGGAGAATCTTTTCTTAAAGGCCATCGTTTAATCTGCGTAGGCATAAATCCTTTAATCCAAAATTTAAGAACCAATGAGCTTAAATTTAATGAGGTTTTTACGATTAGAATTCAATATACGCTTGACGAAACTAAAGCTAAATTAAATAGCGAAATGCAGGCAAAAAGAACCGATGCTTTTGATAAACTCGCCGAAAACATAATTTATAATTATTCTGAAAACCAGGCTTTAAAATCTCCAACACAAACTCAAAGCGTTTCCTTCATTCCAATTGACCAGGTTCCGATAAAATATGCGATTATTACTTTGGCTGCAAACGTCAATGCAGCTCAACCCCTAGCTGATTGGAAGACTAAAAAAGGTATTCCAGCCAAGGTTTATACTGTAGAAGATATTGAGGCAAATTACACCGGTGCAGATCTGCAGGAAAAAATCAGGAAATTCTTAACTGAAGCTAGTGTAAATCCTCCGAACAACCCGTTTTATAGCCCGAAATTTGACTGGTTATTGATTGCCGGCGAGCAAGGCGCAGGCATGCCGGAATTTAATCCACCGCCTGAAGGAGTAAAATTACCCAGCCGTTACGTTGGCCCGGTTACTTGGCATCCTGATCCAATTGATACAGAAACAGTCCCGGCTGATTATTATTTTGCTGATTGTGCTGGCGGCAGTGTTGCTGATTCATTTATCTATGATTGGGACACTAATAATAATGGTATTTATGGTGAACCTGCTGATGATATTCGTTGGATTCTAGATACCTATGTTGGCAGAATTCCGGTAAATAGCTATTCTTATATTAGTAAAGTAGTTAATAAAATTATCAATTATGAAAAAACTCCTCCAGTAGGCTCATGGACAAAAGAAGCTTTGCTTTGTGGAGGTAAACTAGATGATTACACTGATGGTGCATCAGTAATGCAGTACATTAAAAATGATTTTTTAGATGCTGCTGGTTTAACAAGTTTTAGATTAAATTTTCTTAATACCTATCCAAAAGATGCTAATCTCACTGAAGCAAATTTTATATCCTATGCATCAGCTGGCAAAGCTTTGATTGAATGGTCTGCTCATGGTAGCGTGTGGACTTCAGTAGATCAAAATGGCGCAAGTGCACAAAGATTTGTATATTTTATGAACAATATTGCTAATGGCTCTAAGCAGTCAGTTGTGTTTGCAGAATCTTGCGACAATGGCAAATTTGATCTTCATACTTCTACGCCTCCTTATGGGCATATTTATTGTCTAGGTGATTCAATCCTAAGAGGTGAAGATACCATTCCTATACATGACTGGGGAGTAGCTTTCATTGGCAATTCCAGGTTAGACTATTATTGGATAGGTTGGAATTCGCCTTCCCAAGGTGGCGGATTAGGAGAGCTGTACAGGTTTAATGAGCAGATTTTCTCTTTAGGTAAATCCAGCGTTGGCCAGGCACTTTATGATATGAAATTAGATATGGTAAATGATTTTGCCGGCAACGGAAATTTTGATCCGAATACAGTTGCCGAATTCAGGAAGAATCTTTTTACCTTGAATCTCTTGGGCGATCCGGAAATGCCTATCTGGACAGATACGCCTCAACAGTTTAATGTGCAATATGTGCCGTCGATGATCCAGTATAACGGTTATATTGTTACAGTTACTGATAGTAATAGCCAGCCAGTTTCAGGAGCAAGGGTTACATTCCTTAAGGATAATGATGCTTTTGGTACAGAGTTGACAGGCGTAAATGGACAGGTGTTGGTTTATGTAAATGTTAATTCAGCCGGCACAATGAATCTAACTGTAACCAAACCTAATTTTATTCCGTTTGAAGCCACGATTACAGTTACTCCATTTAGTTCAGGCGAGCCACGGCGTACGTCTTGTCCTTATATTTACACATGGAACGGTTCGCAATTTATAAAAGACAATGATATATTGCCTGCAGGAAATCCGATGTATTACAAGGATTATTATAAATTGATGAAGCCGCTAGTTTCTAAGGATAACAAATATCTGATTAATATTGTTGATTCTGAAGATGAGACTAGCTGGATTGATATGGTAAAATTAATCCAGGTAGATCATCCTAAAGGCACAAATATTGCTCCAACGCCCGAAGGCGAGATATTGTCTTATAAGGACCCCTCGGTAGCACTCTCGGCGATTGACAAAAATAATAATAGTCAACTTGTCAAAGTGAATAAGATTGAAAATGATGAGGAGCATAGTTATTATGGAGAAAAAGGTGATGTTTTAATAATGAATTTTGGGTCAATTAAAGATAAGCAGAATGGAGCGCGTCTTATTATGCGCACAGATTTAAAGTGCCCGCCTAGGCCGATACTCAATAGTAATGATTCTTTGCACATTTATGTTTTAATGAATGAAAAGAATTGGCAGAAAATCTCAGTGGTGCATCCGCATCAATTCTGGGATGAGTGGGCTGTAAATATACCTCAAAAATATCTGGATAAGGTTAAGGGTGATTTAAAAGTAAAAATAGAATGGACCAAACCGCATCGCGTAGATTTTGTTGGCCTAGATACTTCAAAGCAAGTAGTAGTGGTAAAGAGCGAATTGCCATTACTTCGCGCAGTTCATTCTCAAGGTAAAGACGTTCTTTCGATTTTAGAGCAGGCGGATAACAAGCCGGCAGTTACAGTTAAGGACCAATCAATTAGCCTGGAATTTTCCAGCCTATCGATACCTACACAAGATAGAAGCTTTATCCTGTTGAGTGCAGGAAAATATAAGGCGAATAAGTAACCGCAAAGGCGCAAAAAACCAGTATATATACCGTACCGCAAAGGCGCAAAATTGTTAAATAAATTTTTTGCGTTTTTGCGGTTTTTTTTGCGTTTTTGCGTAAAATTTAATAAAAAAAGCCTTGACACTAAAAAATTATTGTGTTATAGTTTACAATTACCCAGAGGGGTAAAATTTTGAAAGATATAAGGTTAAGTACCAAGTGCAAGATTTTTGACAATTCAGCTTAAGCTATAAAAAAGACATAAGGGCATTCATAAAAAGGCGCCTCTTGTGGGGTGCCTTTTTTGTTTGTATAAAATCCGTTCTTTGAAAATTAATAGCCAAAATTTTGGAGAGTTTGATCCTGGCTCAGAGTGAACGCTGGCGGCGTGGATTAGGCATGCAAGTCGAGCGATCTCGCAAGGGATAGCGGCAAACGGGTGAGTAATACGTGAGTAATCTACCTTAAAGTCCAGAATACCCTCACGAAAGTGAGGTTAATACCAGATAACATTTTGATGTCACATGACATTAAAATTAAAGCCTTTGAGTAATCAATGGCGCTTTAAGACGAGCTCGCGGCCTATCAGCTAGTTGGTAGGGTAACGGCCTACCAAGGCTTTTGACGGGTAGCTAGTCTAAGAGGATGTTTAGCCACACTGGAACTGAGACACTGTCCAGACTCCTACGGGAGGCTGCAGTCGAGAATCTTTAGCAATGGGGGAAACCCTGACTATGCGACGCCGCGTGAGGGATGAAGGTCTTCGGATT
>JAGVEL010000067.1 GCA_020058285.1 Candidatus Omnitrophota bacterium | reverse complement strand
CTAAATATGAGCTAGATGAACGCATCAATTTTAAAATGGCCTGGAAGATATGTAAATATGCATCTTATGCCCTGGGAGTTCCTATACCGATAAATCAACCCGGCGTAGGCGCGAATGCCTTTGCTCACGAATCAGGTATTCATGCTGACGGAGCGTTAAAAGACAGGCGTAACTATGAATTGTATGATTTTGAGGAGTTAGGCCGGGGTGAGCCAGAGGTAATAGAAACTGGCAGGAAGATTACTGCCGGAGAATATTCTGGAATAAAAGGTTTTAGGAATGTTTATGAACAGCTTGAGGTAAAGTTTAAAGATGACAAGGAGGCAGCAAAAATTTTGGATTTAGTGCGCTATGCTAATGTTCATAACCAAAAACCATTAACCGAAGATGAATTAAGATTTGTGGCTACTTATCCGGATATTGCAAAAAAGATTTTTACAATGAATCCGCAAACCCAGAATAGTTAATCTATATTATGTCAAATATAGTTGTTTTAGGCACACAATGGGGCGACGAAGGCAAAGGTAAGATAATTGATATCCTATCCGAAGGAGTTGATATTATTGCCCGCTTCCAAGGCGGTAACAACGCTGGTCATACAGTTGTCGTAGGAAAGAAAGAATTTATTTTTCATCTTATTCCTTCTGGCATCTTACATAAAGATAAGACTTGTGTTATCGGTAACGGCCTGGTTGTGGATCCGGGTATACTTTTAGAGGAAATTGAGAGCCTAAAAAATAAAGGCTTAAAAATTGATGACAATTTAAAGGTATCTGTTAGTGCGCATATTATTATGCCATACCATAAGATACTCGATTCCTTGCGCGAATCATGCCGCTCCGTGAAGATTGGGACAACGAAGCGTGGCATTGGGCCTTGCTATGTAGACAAATTCATGCGCTGCGGAATCCGTGCTGGAGATCTTTTAAATAAGGGGTTATTTAAAGAAAAATTAAAAGATAATTTGAAGGAAAAGAATGCGTTATTTAAAAAAGTTTACAAGCAGCCGGGATTTTCGTTTAAGGAGATTTACGAACAGTATTTGCATTACGGTCAGAGGATAAAGAAATATCTTACAGATACAACGCTATTTTTATACGAGGCGTTAGAGGATAATAAGTCAATTTTATTTGAAGGTGCGCAGGGTACATTTTTAGATGTGGATTTCGGGACATATCCTTTTGTCACCAGCAGTAATACAACTTTAGGCGGAGCATTGACTGGAACAGGGATTCCATTTAAAAATATAGATAGAATAGTTGGTGTCACAAAAGCCTATACTACCCGTGTAGGCGAAGGTCCGTTTCCAACTCAGTTTGACAAGCGCCTGATGGATGAGATTCGCTCTAAGGGCAAGGAATATGGTGCAACCACTGGCCGGCCTAGGCGTTGCGGCTGGCTGGATGCGTTGATGTTAAAATTTAGCGTGCGGATTAACGGTTTAACTGAACTGGCGGTTATGAAACTTGACGTAATGGATGACTTAAAAGAAATTAAGATTTGTATCGGCTATAAGTTTAAAGGTAAACAATTTAGCCAGATGCCATTAGATTCGTTTATTTTTGCCAATGCCGTGCCTATTTATGAAACACATAAAGGCTGGCTAAAGAATACAAGCAGGATAAAACAATATTCTGATTTGCCCCCAGAAGCGCGCACTTACATTGAACGTATAGAAGATTTAGCGCGAATAAAAGTTAAATGTATCTCTGTAGGCTCCAAGAGAGAAGAGATTATCCGCAGATAATATCTTGATAATAATACTGCACGTAAATACTTGACTTAATTAAAAATTTATGTTAATCTTAATTTCCAACCTTATTAATAACAAGGAGTTAGCTTTAGAATAAATTCAAATGAAACCCAAACTTACGGAACGTCAGTGACGTAAGTTTGAAGGATGAATTTGATCCTTGACATTTTTTCAATATTTCTATTAAGGTAAATGTCAAGGATATAATTCACAGACGCCTCGCCATTAAAATGGCGGGTTATAATTTACACTCGTTTATACTCGTGTAAATTATTTGTTCATTAAATAAATGGAGGGGGTATGTTAAATAAGAGAACAATAGCAATACTCACAGTAATTTTTTTATTTAGTTTTTTAATTTCAGGTTGTACTGTAATTTTTCAAAAAGGTAGGCGTTCAGACGTTCAGAAAATAAAGGATTTAGAGGGTCGTCTCTCAGAACTGGAGATGGCAAAAAGATCTTTAGAGAAGAGCCTATCTAAAGAGATCCAGGATAAACAAGTAACATTAGAAATGGCAGAGAAAGGTCTAGTAGTAACATTTTTGTCCGAGATTTTGTTTGATTCTGGCAAGGCAAAGATTAAGAAAGAAGCAATGCCCTCCCTAGATAAGGTTGTTGATGTAGTAAAGAATGTTGTGCCGGGCTTAAACATTGGCATAGAAGGCCATACTGATAATCAGCCGATAAAGCGTTCTGGTTGGAAATCTAATTGGGAATTGTCAACTGCCAGAGCCACAAGCGTAATTCATTATTTTATCAACGAGAAAGGCATAGCGCCACAAAGGCTGGCAGCAATCGGTTATGGCGAATTTAGACCAGTAGCGAGCAATGATACTCCGGAAGGTCGCCGCAAGAATAGACGTGTTGAAATAGTAATTCTGCCAAAGATTTCCAAGAGCACTGAACCGATAGGTAAGGGCGAGTTACAGGCGCCAAAGTATATGAAATAAAATATCCCTGCCTACCGGCAGGCAGGAATTTTCCGACAGTAAAACAATTGAAAATTGGGGGAGGTTAAAAAATGGAATGGTTAAGGGACAATACCAACATGTGGATTCTTATAGTTATTCTAATTATCTGCTTTTTATGGGCATTATCAGCGACTTTTGCTCTTAATAAAAGTAAAAGCGAAATACAAGATAATCTAGCCAAAAGCATGTCTATTGAGGAAAAATACGATTCGCTTTTAAAAGAAAAGATGGTTGCTGATGAGAAGGTTAAACAAGCGCAGCAGGAATTAGAGCAACAAAAGACAATGTATGCAAACACCTTAACCGAGCTTAATCAGGAAAAGCTAGTGACTCAGGCATTGAAGGAAAAATTAGAGACGACAACTCAGGCTAATAAAAAATTACAAGATCAGCTACCTAAAACTTCTGTTACCAGATAATTATAGAAAGCTTTCTATGCGTTAAGATTCTTTATTAATTCTTTTTTTGAGATTGCGATGGGGGATTGTTTATCCCCCATTTTGTTATCTCGCCGGCGTAGAAAGCCACGGCTATGGTCTTAGATGAACGTGAAGAAAGAGTTGCAAAATTTTTTAGGAAGATGAAAAGAACTAAATGCTTACCAGCACATGTAGCTATAATAATGGATGGCAATGGCCGTTGGGCGAAGATTCATAACCTAAGCCGCTCGCAGGGCCATAGAAAAGGCGCGGAAAGGGTAAGGGAGATAACCGAAGAGGCAGCGCGGCTTAAGATAAAGGTGCTTACTCTTTATGCTTTTTCAACAGAGAATTGGAGAAGACCGCAGAAAGAAGTGGATTTATTAATGCGGCTTTTAAAGTTTTTTTTAAGCAGAGAAATAAAAAACTTGAAAAAAAATAATGTACGTTTTGAATGTATTGGCAGGATTGAAGAGTTACCCCCGCCAGTTGTAAAAGTAATTTATCAGGCAAAACAAGAGACGCGTAAAAATACCGGCCTTGTATTAAATCTTGCTTTAAACTACGGCGGCCGGACAGAGATCATTGACGCAGTAAACAAAATCATTAAAGCAAAACAATCCGGGCAACTAACCCCTAGCGATATTGATGAATTTGGTTTCTCTAGGTATCTATACACAATAGATCTTCCTGATCCGGATTTACTTATCCGGACAAGCGGAGAGCAACGGATCAGTAATTTTTTACTTTGGCAAATTTCTTATAGCGAACTCCTATTTTGTAAAAAATTATGGCCAGAATTTAGTGCAAAAGATTTTCGTAATTGTATTTTGACTTATCAAAAGCGCAAACGCAGGTTTGGGGGCATTTAATATGGAATTAACCAAGAGAATAGTAAGCTCAATTTTCATGATTGCTTTAACTATCCTGGCAATTAAGATATCATGGCTGTTCTTGATTGTGGTTAGTGCTTTAATAGTTCTGGCATTAAATGAGTTTTTTGCAATGGTTGAGGCCAGGGGTATTAAGGTCTATCGCTATTTCGGTATTCTTATCGGTATTGTAATACCTATTTCTATTTTCTTTAGATTTGAATTAACTAAGAGTTGGGAATTGTTGTTTATTACCCTTTCCTTAATTTCTTTTTTCCTCCTTCAGCTTAGCAGAAATCAAGCCCGGGCTTCGGTTGAGGCTATTTCTGTGACAATATTTGGTATCCTTTACATATCCTGGCTATTTAGTTTCATCATAAAATTACGTCTGCTTCCTTTTGGAGAAGCTTTAGTTGGAATGCTTATACTTACTGCAAAATCCGGGGATATCGGAGCTTATCTTGTAGGTTCCAGGATAGGAAAGACACCTCTAATCCCTCAGATAAGCCCGAAAAAAACAGTTGAAGGGATGCTTGGCGGGCTTGCATTTAGCATAATATTCTGCCTGCTTAGCAAATTCTTTTTGCCGATGTTTAGTTTTTGGCATCTTCTTTTCTTGGGTTTTTTTATTGGCGTCCTGGCCTTATTTGGCGATTTATCCGAGTCTTTAATAAAGCGGGATTGCCAGGTTAAAGATGCGAGTAAAATACTCCCTGGCTTGGGTGGGGTGTTGGATGTTATTGACAGCCTTATTTTTACTACGCCGGTACTTTATTTCTATATGAGTGTGTTGTTAAAGTGAGGGCGGGATGAAACGTGTTGTAATTCTTGGTTCAACAGGCAGTATCGGCAGGAGCGCCCTCTCAGTTATTGAACGCTTTAGCAAAGAATTTTCAGTTGTGGCTTTAAGTGCCGGCAGCAATATTAGACTTTTAGAAGCCCAAATAAAAAAGTTTAAGCCCCTAATCGCTGCTTGTCTGGATAAAAATTTATGCATTGAACTTAAAAAAAGAGTAAGCTCTAGAACGAAAATTGTCTCCGGAGAAGAAGGACTTGAACTAGTAGCGGCTTTAAAAGAGACGGATATAGTTGTTGTTGCAATAAGCGGTTTTAGCGCGTTGCGCGCGCTTTTAGCTAGTATAAGGGCAGGTAAACAAATTGCCCTGGCGAATAAAGAAGCCTTAGTGAGCGCAGGATCTCTTATCAGCCGGGAAGCTAAGCGTGCCAAGATTGATTTAATTCCGATTGATAGCGAACAATGCGCGATATTCCAGTGTTTAAATAACGACGAGAATAAAAAGGCTTTAAGCAGAATATTTTTGACTGCCAGCGGCGGACCGTTTTATTTTAAAAAAAATATTAATTTCAAAAAAGTAAGCAAAAAAGATGTCTTAAGCCATCCGCGTTGGTCTATGGGCGAAAAGATTACTGTGGACTCGGCAACGCTAATGAATAAAGGGTTAGAGGTTATTGAGGCAAAATGGCTTTTTGGAGTGGACTTAGAAAAGATTAAGGTTTTAATTCATCCTCAGTCAACAATTCACTCTATGGTAGAGTTTGTTGACCGTTCAGTTTTGGCCCAGATTTCTGTTACTGATATGCGCTTGCCTATTCAGTTTGCTCTTACATATCCGAGACGTTTAAAATCTCCTTTTCAGAGCGTAGATTTTGTTAAACTAAGGGAATTTTCCTTCTTTGAACCTGACACAAAACGTTTTCCCTGTTTATCTTTAGCCTATGAAGCAGCCAGGCAAAAATCTAGCGCAGCTACAGTGTTAAATGCAGCAAATGAAGAAGCAGTAGGGGCATTCTTAAAAGATAACTTAAATTTTTCTGATATTCCTAAGGTTGTAGAACATACTTTGAATAATCATAACGCCTTCGACTGTTCAAGATTGGAGGATATTCTAGCAGCTGATTCTTGGGCAAGGGTTAGAGCCAGAGAATTTATAAATAAGACCTCAACTTAGCTCACAGTTCCTGTTCGCTAAGTTGTATGGTTGAATTTATCCCCACTGCTTTCTTGTTTTTGCAAGAAAGCAGTGGATACTCGTCCCGCCTCTTGCATTCTGCAAGAAAGCGGCGGGGCTCATTAAAGGATTTAATCTATGCTTATATTTATTGCAGTTTTGAGTGTATTAATTGTTGTGCATGAATTTGGCCATTTTATTGTTGCTCGTCGACTAGGTATTCGCGTAGAAAAATTTTCCTTAGGTTTTGGGCCAAAGCTTTTTGGTTTTAAGGGTAAAGTTACAGAGTACATAGTCTGCGCTATACCTATCGGCGGATATGTTAAGATGGCCGGAGATAGCCGCGAAACATGTAAAGGCCAACGCCATGAATTTTTTTCGCGCTCGGCAAGAGAAAGAGCCCAGGTTATCATTATGGGCCCGATTTTTAATTATATCTTATCCTTCTTTTGTTTCTGGAGTATTTTCTTTATCGGGTTTCCGGTTTTGACTTCTAAGGTTGGTGCTCTCTTAGATGATATGCCGGCAAAACTTGCTGGAGTGCAAATTAATGATTCGATTATTGCAGTTGACGGTCAAACAACTCCATATTGGGAAGACGTAGCGTCAGTTATTCATGATAAAAAAGAAGGCCAATCAGTTAAGTTAACAATAAACAGGAAGGATAAGCAAGTTGATCTAAATATAATGCCAGAGTTTAAAAAAACAAAAAACCTGCTGGGTGAAGAAATAACCGTAGGCCTTATTGGCATAGCCCCTTCTGAGGAAACAGTAAAAGTAAAATATGGTTTATTTGAGGCTTTAAAGATGGGGACTCAGAGGCTTATTGATATAACTTCCCTGACTTTAGTTGCATTAGGGAAGATGCTTACCGGAAGTCTTTCCCTGCGGGAGTCGGTTACCGGGCCATTGGGGATATTTTTTGCTACTAATAAAGCTTTTCAATTTGGGCCAGCTGCGCTTTTACATCTTGTGGCTGTTTTAGGGGTAAGCTTAGCAATATTTAATATTCTGCCTGTTCCTTTATTAGACGGTGGCCATATTTTATTTATTTTTATTGAAAAAATAAGAGGAAAACCAGTATCTGCTAAAACAGAAGAGTTCTTAAATAGAATAAGCCTAACATTGCTTCTTATCCTAGTTGTTCTCGTCTTTTATAATGATTTAATCAGATATAAGATAATTGACAAAATAGTTAAGTTCTTTTCTTCGCTCTGATTTTATGAATATAAAACGCAAAGTTACAAAAGCAGTTAAAATTGGAAACGTAATTATTGGTTCGGGCTACCCAATAGCAATTCAGTCAATGACTAAGACGGACACTTCGGATGTTGTTAGAACAGTAAAACAAATTAGGCTAGCTCAGGAACAGGGCTGCCAGATTATCAGAGTCGCGGTAAAAGAGGAACGCGCTGCCCAGGCGATTAAAAAAATTAAACAAGCAGTTGATATTCCGATTGTTGCTGATATACATTTTGACTATAGGCTGGCTCTGAAGGCGATTTCCTATGGCGCGGATAAAATCAGGTTAAACCCGGGAAATATTTATAAGGAAAAAGAGATAGCCCAAGTTGTATCTTTGGCTAAAGAAAGAAATATACCTATTAGAGTGGGAGTAAATTCCGGTTCGTTACGTACTAAATCCAAGGATAATGCAAATGCATTAGTTAAATCAGCGCTTGACTATATTAAGCTGTTAGAACATCACAGGTTTAGAAATATAGTTATTTCTTTGAAATCCTCCAGCGTAACAGAAACAGTTCAGGCAAATAGAAAAATTTCTAGTTTGGTGGATTACCCCTTGCATCTGGGGGTCACGGCTACAGGCTTGGCAGATATTGGTTTTGTGAAATCAGCAATCTGTTTAGGCTTATTGCTTAGCCAGGGAATAGGTGATACAATTAGAGTGTCTTTGACTGCTCATCCTTGCCAAGAGGTAATAGCCGCAAAGAAGATTCTTGCAGCTTTAGATATTGACAATCCAATAGATATTATAGCCTGCCCTACATGTGGTCGCTGTGAAGTAGATTTGGTTGGCATTGTTCAGCAGATAGAGAGTGAGCTTAAGGTATTAAAGCTTAAATCTAACCCTAAAGCGCAGCCGTTAAAAGTGGCAATAATGGGTTGTGTTGTAAATGGGCCTGGCGAGGCAAGATGCGCTGATTTAGGTATTGCTTTTGGCAAGGGTTTCGGCCTATTTTTTAAAAACGGTAAACCAGTCAGAAAGATAAACCAAAAACAGGCAGCGAATTTTTTAGTCGGACAAATAAAGAAGAGATTAGTTAATATTAAGGCTTCTTAGGTAGGGGGGATTTATATGCTTGATCGCCTAAAATTGCGGATAAGAAAATCCATGATGGCTAATAAGGATATTTTAGCGAGTAAAGATGAATTAGACAAGGATCAGCTACGCAAAACAATAGAACATATTATCAAAGATGCAGCTAGCATTGAGCGTGTTTCTCTTGATTCGGTTACAAAGGAAAAATTATTAGAAGAGGTATTAAGCGAACTACTAAGCTTAGGTCCGTTACAGGATTTGATGGAAGATAATGAAGTTACTGAAATAATGGTTAATGGCCCGGATAAGGTTTATATTGAAAAAAGTGGAACAATGGTGATTACTGATATTAAATTTCGCGATGAAGCCCATCTTATGCATACTGTTGAAAAGCTGATTGCACCATCTGGGCGCAGAGTAGATGAGTCTTACCCATTTGTTGATTTTTCATTAACCAATGGCTCGCGCGTTAATATTATCATCCCGCCGATTTCTTTAAACGGCCCAGTAGTTACGATACGCAAGTTTGCTCCTAACATTGCCAAGATTGAAGACCTTTTGCGGCTTAACAGCCTGGATAAACGAATGGCTGCTTTTCTGGTAGCGGCGATTAAGGCAAAATTAAATATAATCTTCTCTGGTGCTACTGGAGTAGGTAAAACTACAACATTGAATGTGTTGTCTTCGTATATTTCAGAGCAAGAGAGAATCGTGAGTATTGAAGATACTGCAGAACTTCGGCTCATGCAAGAACACGTAGTCAGGCTTGAGGCCAGGCAGCCAAATATAGAAGGTAAGGGAGAGATTCAGATAAGAGACTTGTTCAGGAATTCTTTGCGTATGCGGCCGGATAGGATTATCTTAGGCGAGATCAGGGGAACAGAGGCATTGGATTTGATCCAGGCAATATCTAGCGGCCATGCTGGTTCTCTGGCGGTTGTTCATGCTAACAGCGCTTCAGATTGTGTGTACAGGATGGAAATGATGATTTTGATGAGCGGTATACCCCTTCCTTCCTGGGTTGTGCGTAAGAATATTGCCAATGCTATTGATATTATTGTGCAGATGGAGCAGTTTAACGATGGTTCTAGGAAAATTACCTCGATTACTGAGGTAGAGGATATTGTAAGTGAGGACGAAATAAAATTAGTAGATTTATTTGTTTTTGACTACCAAGGCTATGATGAGCATGGCAAGGTGTTAGGTTCGTATAAAGCCTGCGGTAAAACTCCAAAATTTTTCGAAAAATTTAAATTGCTAAAGATTGACATAAGCCCGAATATTTTTAATGCTTAACTCTTTTTATGCGTCTTTCTAACGCTTTTATTCCAACATTAAGAGAGTCTAATCAGGATAAAGAATCAATTAGCGCTTCGCTGATGCTGCGCTCTGGCTTAATCCGCATGCTTACATCAGGTGTATATGTATATTTACCTTCCGGATACAAGGCTCTAAAGAAAATTCAAAGTATTATCCGTGAAGAATTAGATAAAGTCGGTTGCCAGGAATTATTGCTTTCTGTACTTCAGCCAATTGAGCTCTGGAAGCTTACTGGCCGGGATAAGGAATTAGGCCAGACACTAATTTGCTTTAATGACAGGAAAAGCCGTACGCTTTGCTTAGGCCCGACACACGAAGAAGTAATTACTGACTTAATAAAAAATAACCTGTTTTCTTACCGGCAATTGCCGTTAATAGTTTATCAAATACAGACCAAATTCCGCGATGAGATTCGGCCGCGCGCCGGATTAATGCGTAGTTGCGAATTTATTATGAAGGATGCTTATAGTTTTGATATTGATGATGAGGGTTTAGATAAGAATTACCGCCGGATGTGTGATTGTTATAAAAAAATATTTTCGCGTTGTGGCCTTAATTCTTATATGCTCGAGGCTGATCCAGGGGTAATCGGCGGCAGTATGTCTCATGAATTTATGGTTATGTCCGAAAGTGGAGAGGATAAACTATTTTTTTGCGAAAGTTGCGATACCGCTTTTGCTTATCAAGAAGGAAAGAGCGCAATGTGTCCGGAGTGCAAAAAATCATTAGTTACCAAAAATGCTATTGAATTAGGCCATACATTTAAGCTTGGAACAAAATATTCTAAGGTACAGAATGCAACAATTCTTGATGACCAAGGAAAACGCCGGACGTTAATTATGGGCTGCTATGGTATAGGCGTAAGCCGGCTGCTGCCGGCAATAATTGACGTGCATCACGACGATAAGGGGATAATCTGGCCAAAACAGGTTAGCCCTTTTGATGTAGCAATAGTAGTTATTGATATTTCGAAACCCGAGGCTCTAGCATTTGCCAATAAACTTTATTCACAGCTGGAGTCATCTAGCAAGGATGTCCTTTTAGATGATCGGGATGTCCGAGCCGGTGTAAAATTTAATGATATTGATTTAATCGGCGCTCCGATAAGAGTAATTATCGGTAAGGATTGGGAAAACTCGAAAGAAATTGAAATTTCACTTAGGGGAGAAAAAAATACTACCCTGAAAACAAAAGAAGTCGATGCATTAGAGAATATTTTAAGTTTAATTGAAAAATAAATGTTTGTAACTGAAGATTTAAAAAAGAAAATAGAAGATATTATTACTAGTTTTGGTTATACAGTTTTTTGCTTCAAATCTTTTTCTTTTGGCCAGAAAAGTACGATTAAGATTTTGATTGATAAGCCCGAAGGCGGCATAACAATAAAAGAATGTGCTGAGGTCAACCAGAAATTATGTGCGTTTTTTGATGCTGATTATCCCCAGGCAGGTAATTTAACTTTAGAGATTTCTTCTCCGGGGGTGGATTGGCCGTTAAAGGAAAGGCGAGATTTCCAAAGAATTATTTCTCACAAAATCCGCGTTTTTTTGAAGCAACCATTGCGAGGAAAATGGGAACTTGTTGGGATATTGCGCGAAGCGAAGGATAATTCCTTAAGTTTAGATTTAGGTGATGAAAATTTAGAGTTAAATTTTGATAATATACTAAGGTCTAGGGAGGAGTACTGATAAAATGAACGGAGAAATATTGTCAGTTTTAGAACACATTGAGCGCGAAAAAGGAATTAATAAGGAAGTTCTAATCTCTGCCTTAGAAGCTGCATTATTGAGCGCAGCGAGGAAAACCCTGGGTTTAGATGCAAAGGCCGCAGAGGAGATTAAGGTTAAATTTGATGTTGAAACAGGCAAGATTAATGTTTTTGTCGGCAAGGAAAGAGTTGATTCTGATAAATTCGGCCGGATAGCAGCACAAACTGCAAAGCAGGTAATAATCCAGAAAATCCGCGAGGCAGAAAAAGATGTGGTGTTCAATGAATTCCAGAGTAAAATCGGCGAGATTGTAAGCGGCACAGTCTATCGATTTGAAAAGGGTAATATCGTAGTTGATCTTTTGGGCAAGGCTGAAGGATTATTGCCTAGGAGCGAGCAGTCGCCTAAAGAGGAATTCAGGCAGGGCGAACGTATTGCCGCGTATTTACTTGAAGTTAAGAAGGAATCTAAGGGGCCGCAGATAGTTTTATCCCGCACACATCCGAATATGGTGCGTAAGCTATTTGAGTTAGAGGTTCCGGAAATATACGAAAGCATTGTTGAAATTAAAGCGATTGCCCGTGAGGCAGGTGAGCGGACAAAGATTGCTGTCTGGAGCAAGGATGAAAAAGTAGATTCTGTTGGCGCCTGCGTGGGAATGCGCGGCAGCCGGGTAAAGAATATCGTAACCGAATTACACGGTGAAAAAATTGATATTGTACGTTGGTCTCCGGATGCAGAAAGTTATATTGCTGCGGCTTTAAGCCCGGCTCAAATCAGCCAGATGAAGTTTCAAAAAGAAAGACAAAAAGTAGATTGCATAGTCGAGCCTGACCAATTGTCTTTAGCTATCGGAAAGCACGGACAGAACGTTAGATTGGCTAGTAAACTTACTGGTTGGAATATTGATATCCGGACAAAAGAGATGCTTGCCAAGGAACTTGAGGAAAAAGAAAAAAGAGAAGCGCCAAAGGAAGCAGCACCAATAAGCGAAGAAGTTGTTTGCGTCACTGCAATTAAAGGCGTGGGAGAAAAATTAGCTTCAGTATTAACTGAAAATGGTTTTAAAACTGTAGAACAAGTCGCCAATGCAACTGTTGAGCAATTAACCAAAATCAAAGGAATCGGCGAGAAAAAAGCGCAAATTCTGATTAGAGAAGCCAAAAAGGCGATTAAAGATAGTAGTAAAGAATAAGTATAGGGGGGAAATAATTTTGCTACACTCGAAATCAAAACCTGCAACTAAAAATAAAGATAAACAGGCGGCTAAAAATAAAGCCAAGCTTCCAGCTAAAAAGATTAAGCCGGTTCCTAGTGTAAACAAGAAGCCAGTCAAGGAAAAGGTAATTAAGGTTGCAGCGAAGAAAACCGCCATCAAGAAACCAGGGCAAATAATTGAAAAAGCGCCCGCGGCTGTCGTTACTCCTTTAAAGGCCCCGCCACTACCTTTCAAACAAGAAGCCGTTACACTAAAAAAAGTACCAAACATAGTTAGCATAAAAGAAAAAAAACCAGAGATTATCCATAAAGAACTAAGACCCAAAGAATTCAAACCTAAAGAGCCAAAGCCAGAAGTTAAGATACCTGAAGTAAAGCCTAAAATACAGGTTGAAGAAAGAAAGCTTTCTCCATTAGAAGTAGATTTCCCGATTAATGTAAAAGATTTATCTGTTAAACTAGGAGAGAAATCTTCTAATTTAATCAAGCGTTTATTGGATCGCAAGATCTTAGTTAACCTTAATCAATATCTGGAAGATGAAATTGCTAAGAATTTAGCGAAAGAGTTTGGTTTTGACTTAATTCCTGCTCCGACGCAGGAAGAGAAATTATTGGCAGTGCACTTCATTCAATCAACTGAAAATTTAAAGCCGCGCCATCCGGTTGTTACTTTTATGGGCCATGTTGATCATGGAAAGACCTCAATCCTTGATTATATCCGTAAATCCAAGCTAGCTGAACAGGAGCACGGAGGTATAACCCAGCATATCGGAGCCTACGAAGTTGCTTTAAATAAAGGTAAGATTACTTTCCTTGATACTCCAGGTCATGAGGCGTTTACGGCTATGCGCGCACGCGGAGCTACTGTTACAGATATAATTGTATTGGTCGTAGCTGCTGATGATGGCGTTATGCCCCAGACCATTGAGGCAATAGATCATGCTAAGGCAGCAGCAGTGCCCATTGTTGTGGCAATAAACAAAGCAGATAAAGCTCCGGAAAATGTTGAGACAGTAAAACGCCAGCTTATGAAGTATGAATTAGTTGCTGAAGATTTTGGAGGGAAAACCATTATTGTTCCTGTATCAGCAAAGACCGGACAGGGTATGGATGAACTCTTAGAGCTTATTTTGCTTGAAGCAGAAATGCGCGAATTAAAAGCTGATTTTTCTAAACCAGCTAGTGGAGTAGTGATAGAATCAAATTTAAGTAAAGGAAGGGGCGTGGAGATAACGCTTCTCATCCAGCAGGGTATTTTGCGCAAAGGCGATATAATATTAATAGAAGAGCATTTTGGCAAAGTAAAAGCAATGTTTGATAGCCTGGGACGGATGACCAATGAAGCAACAACTTCAACGCCGGTTAAGGTGCTGGGTTTATCTGGTGTTCCTCAGGCAGGTGAAAAATTTTACGTTGTTAACGATGAGAAACAAGTCAGAGACATAGCTTTAAAACGGCAGGAAATTAAACAAAAACAAAAAAATGTTTCCCGTCCGCATATAACACTAGAGGATTTACACAACAGGGTTAAGGAAGGAAGTGTTAAAGAGTTAAATATAATATTAAAGGCAGATGTTCAGGGGTCGCTTGAAGCTTTGGAGGATTCCTTAAGGCAAATTGGCTCTGATGAGGTAAAAATACTAATAATCCATTCTGGCGTTGGAGCGATTAATTCTTCTGACGTAGTTCTGGCTACTGCGTCTGATGCAATAATTATTGGTTTCCATGTTGACCCGGATGCGCAAGCTAAAGAGCTTGCGCTAAAAGAAGGAGTGGAAATAAGGACATATCGGATAATCTATGAAGCAATAAGAGAATTAAAAGCAGCGTTAGAAGGCATGCTTGAGCCGACAATTAAGCGCAATTTAGTCGGCAGGGTGCTAATCAGAAAAGTATTTGACCTAACTCGGTCAGGCAAGGTTGCGGGTTGTTTTGTCCAAAAAGGCAAAATTCACCGCAATAGCATGGTAATGCTTTTAAGAGATGGGCAGAAGATTTTTGAAGGCAAGCTTTCTAATTTAAAACGATTTAAAGACGATGCGCGAGAAATTACAGAGGGTATGGAGTGCGGCATTACCCTGGCTGGATTCAGCGATATAAAAGAAAATGATATTATTGATATTTTCGAAGAAGAGCGGATCGCGCGCAAACTCTAGCAACGCACCTGCCGGCAGGCAGGTAATAACCACAGATTTGACATGACGAAAAAACGAGTATTAAGCGGGATGCGGCCAACAGGTAAACTTCATCTTGGTCATCTTGTCGGCGCTTTAGATAACTGGGTTAAGCTGCAAGCCAGTTTCGATTGTTTTTTTATGGTTGCTGATTGGCATGCATTGATGAGCGAATATGAGAAGCCCTCGACAATTAGAGAATATTCCCTGGATAACGTTGTTGACTGGCTCAGTGTTGGTATAGATCCTGAAATTTCCACAATTTTTATTCAGTCTCAGGTTAAAGAACATCTAGAGTTGAACATGATTTTTTCCTGCCTGACGCCTTTAAGCTGGGTTGAAAGAGTTCCTACCTATAAAGAACAATTAAAAGAAATTAAAAATCGCGATATTCATACCTATGGTTTTTTAGGTTATCCGATTTTACAAGCTGCGGATATCTTAATTTACAATGCCGACGCCGTTCCAGTTGGGCTTGACCAGCTTCCGCATCTAGAATTAACCCGGGAGATAGGCCGGAGATTTAATCATCTCTATAAAAAGGATTTATTTAAAGAGCCGAAGGATTTACTAACCAGTAGTCCTAAACTCCTGGGAGTTGACGGCCGCAAGATGAGCAAAAGTTATGATAATACGATTAGCCTGTCTGAGACGTCAGAATCAATGCATGGCAAAATATTATCAATGTTTACCGATTCGACTCGTATTCATAAGAGTGATCCAGGCCATCCGGATAAATGTAATGTACACTCTTATTATAATGTATTTTTTCCGCAGGATGCAGCAGGAATTGCTGCTGCGTGTAGGCAATCTCAGCTTGGCTGCCGGGATTGCAAAGAGGATTTAGCCCGGCGCTTAAATGAATTATTAAAGCCGATTAGAGAGAAGAGAAAAGAGCTGCTTTCGGAGAAAAAAAAGATTCTAAATTTAATTGAAAAAGGTAATTTAAAGGCGCAGGCCGCAGCTAGCCAGACAATGCAAAAGATAAAGGATGTGATTGCGCTATGAGTTACAAGATAAAGCTGGATATTTTTGAAGGGCCGCTAGATTTACTTCTTTATTTGATTAAGCGGGATGATGTTAATATCTACGATATCCCGATTGCTAAAATTACAGAGCAATACTTGCAGTATTTAGAGCTAATGCGTCTTTTGGATTTGGATATTGCTTCTGAATTCTTAGTTATGGCTGCGACATTACTTGAGATAAAATCAAAGATGCTACTACCTAAGGCGGAACAATTAGTAGAGGCTGAGGAATTTGACCCGCGCCTAGACCTGGTTAATCGCTTATTAGAATACCAGAAATATAAGCAGGTTGCTGACGAGCTTAGGAAACGCGAATCAGTCTATAGGGAGATTTTTGCGCGGCCAGGTGAGGCATTGCCTCCTGAGCCGGATAACGAGCTTTATTTTGAGGCAAGCTTATTTGATTTAATCAGTGCATTCACTAAAGCGTTAAAAGAAGTCCCCAAAGAAGTTTTTTATGAAATCATTAAGGATGAATTTACAATTGAACAAAAGATTCATGATATCTTAAGATTATTATTAAATACTGCGCATGTATCTTTAGAAGACCTTTTTACTAAGGCAAAAAATAAATTAGAGATTGTGGCTACATTTCTGGCAATTCTAGAATTAATCCGCTTACAAGAGATTATTGTTCAGCAAAAGGGCTTGTTTGGCGAGATTTTTGTGAAGCGCTTTGAGCAGCATCTAAGGCCGACAAAACAGGAAATAATCAGAGAGAATTAAAATGAGCAAAGAAAATATCAGCCCGGAAAAATTTATTTTACAGGAAACAGAAGAAGATGCAGTGTTTAATCTTTCTCTACGGCCACTAACCTTAAATGAGTTTATCGGCCAGGAAACTGCAGTAAAGAATCTAAATGTTGCCTTAAAAGCCGCTCTACAAAGAAATGAGCCCCTTGAACATATTCTTCTTTCTGGGCCTCCGGGTTTAGGCAAGACTTCCTTGGCGCATATAATTGCTCACGAGATGAAGGCAAATATTACTGCAACTAGCGGCCCGGCAATTGAACGAGCCGGAGATTTAATCGGAATACTCACAAATCTAAACAAAGGCGATATTCTGTTTATTGATGAAATTCATCGCCTATCGCGAGTTGTTGAAGAGTTTTTGTATCAGGCTATGGAGAATTTTCAAATAGATTTCGTTATTGATAAAGGGCCGTATGCCAAGACGATTAAATTTAACCTTAAAGTGTTTACGCTTGTCGGAGCAACAACCAGAAGCGGCTCATTAACTGCACCGTTACGTAGCCGGTTCGGGTTATTTTATCACCTTGATTTTTATAGCCCCCAGGAACTTGCAAAAATAATTTCTAATTCAGCAAAAATCTTAGGTGTAACAATTGATGAGCCAGCTTGTCTAGAGATAGGCAATAGGAGCAGAGGGACTCCACGAATTGCAAATCGACTTCTGCGTCGGGTGCGTGATTATAGCCAGGTGCATGATTTTAAGAAAGTAGATTGCAAAATCGCCAGTGCAGCCTTAGATGCGCTAAATATTGATAAATGCGGTTTAGACGCACTTGACCGGAAATTCTTGCGTTCAATTATTGATAATTTTTCCGGCGGGCCGGCAGGTATTGAATCTGTGGCTGCTAGTTTAAATGAAGATACTGAAACACTGATAGATTGCGTTGAACCTTACTTATTAAAAACAAACTTTTTAAAACGGACTAATCGCGGCAGGGAAGTAACTGAAATTGCTTACAACCATTTTAATCTAAAACCAGCTAAGCAGACTCAAAAAGAGTTATTCCAATAGGTTCCTTTCGAAAAATCCTCCAATGAAACATATACTTTTGCATGTCTGTTGCGCTCCTTGCGCAATTTTTCCAGTTTTGTTTTTGCGCG
>JAGVEL010000033.1 GCA_020058285.1 Candidatus Omnitrophota bacterium | reverse complement strand
GGTGTCTGAGCACACAGTGCGAGGACGAGCGAGGAAGCCGAAAGAGTGAGCTTTTACCCGCTGGGGAAAAGCGAACGTTCCTGCGAGAAATTTGACAAGGCAGGACCCGCAAGTCAGCAGGAAGGACCCGCTGGCCATTAATTGGAAATAATCTAAGTAATCTGATATAATCTTCGTAATCATGGAAAAATTGTTTAAGAATATACTAATAATCGGTCACTCAAATATCGGAGATGTTTGTTATGATTTGGCGGTTATTGCACCGTTGCGCTCTAATTTTAAGCAGGCTAAGATAAATTTGCTTACCTCGAGCCGGGCCAAGGAATTAGTAGAAAATTACCCGGGCATAGATGAAATTATTATTTTTGATAAGCACGGCAAGGATAAAGGAATATTTGGGCAAATTGTCTTAGTACAAAGTTTAAGAAAAGAGAGATTTGACTTAGTAATTGTTCTTAACAAAAGCTTACTTTTTAATTTTTTAGGAGCTTCAACTGTTTGGAGAATAGAAGAAAAGTTGCGTAAGGATAAAAGTGGTGATTTTATCCACGTAGTAGATAGCTATTTAAGTTTGTTGCGCTCTAAGGGTGTTTCGGTTGCTGAAAAATTAATATTTAATTTTAGGTTTGATAACCAAGAGGTTAATTTTGCGAAAAACTTCTTTGCCAAAAACAGCATTGCAGATTCGGACAAAGTTATTTCAATTAGCCCATATGCTAACTGGTCATTAAAATGCTGGCCAGTTACAAAATGGAATGAGCTTATAAAAGTTTTAAACAAAGAATATAAGGTAATTGTGGTAGGTAAGGAAGGAGCAGATAGTTATAGCAAAATTGTCAGCCGGGAAATTTCAAAACAGGTAATTTCGGCAGTTAACCAGTGCAGCTTAAAGCAAAGTATGATGATAATTAAACGCAGCCAAATTTTTATTTCTTGCGACTCTAGTTTACTGCATATTGCCAGTTGTATGCAAATACCCAGCATTGGCTTATATGGGCCCACAGCTATCGGGGCATATTATCCTTATTTCCATCAAGATTTCGTTATAAAAGGAGAGGATGTCCCGGATTGTACTCCTTGTTTAAACTCTAAAAATTTTGCAAGGTGCAAGGCCGAAGGCAAGTCTCCTTGCATGCTAGCGATAAATGTTGAGCAAGTTCTAGGCAGAATCCATCAGCTAATTGATTCTGTTTAGAATTTTTACAAGCAAAAAACATTCGCTAGTCAGCGTTTTTTGCTTGGTCGCAAAAGCCTTTGCGACACGAGTAAAAACTAAACACCAGTTGGTAGTTTTTACTTGCGCCGAAAAAGTCTTCACGCCTGCCTGCGGCAGGCAGGGCATAAGCAAAATTTAAACGCCAGCTGGCAGCTTGCGCCGCACAAGTTTGTGCGGCATAAGCAAAAACTAAACACCAGCTGGCAGTTTTGCTTGACAGTTAATTTCGTTTTGATAAAATACCGGCAATAAATTAATTAGCAAACATCAGAAGCGGGGACAAATTCAAATAAGGGAATATCAATCTATCCCTTGCTTAAACGCTGGGAAAATCTCTACGATATTTTCCCAGCAAGCTGCGGGATTAATTTTGTTAGGTAAAAATACCTAATAAAGGCAAAATTAAGGAGGAGTTTATGAAGGTTATTGTTGATGCTGCTACTTGTGTTGGTTGTGGTTTATGTGAACAATCTTGCCCTGAAGTTTTTAAAATAGAAGATGACAATATTGCCCATGTTTTAAAGCATAATTGTTCTTCTTGTGATTTACAGGAAGTTGCCAGCCAATGTCCAGTCGAGGCGATTAAGGTAGAATAATTGCGTTGTGGGCTATGAGTTATCGGAAGTTTTTTCTAGACTGCTGAAGATTGTCTTTAAGTTTTGCCTGGAGTTTTAGATTTTCCAGATAATCAACAAAAGATTTTTCTTTTCTTTCCCCTAATAACTTTTCGCGTAATTCCTCTTTTTCCTTTTCAAATTGTTTTAAATCAATCGGCTGAGAATCTACGAGTTTTATAATATAACTTGCGTTAGAAGTGCTAGCTACAGCTAATTTAGCGGGGTTTGCAACTAGGGAGAATGCCTGTTTAGAAAATTCTTCAGATAATCCGATATTTTCCAAATACTGATTTCGATTAAAGAAAGTTGTCTCAGTTATTTTAAGATTTTTATCCTTAGCTAGATTAGCAAAAGCAGCCTTAGGATTATCTTTTAAATTTTGCTCAAGCGTCTTTTTAATGTCTTCTGTCGAAGCGAAGGATAATCCTTTAGCCTTATCCTTTTTAATTTTCTCAATAACTGCATCTTTTATTTCGCCAAATTGAGCGACCCTTGGCTCAATGATTTCCAGGAGCCGGGCAATAAAAAATCCCTGTTCGGTTTGAATCAATTCGCTAACCTGGCCTGTGCCAATCTTTAGAATCGCATTGTAAAACTCTGTAGATAAGCCTATATCTGGGATGGGTTTGCCGATAGCGAAAGAACCTGTAATCTTGTGCTTAAGATTGTTTTCCTTAGCCAGAGCTATCCAGTCATTTGTTTTCTTAGCGAGCTCTAAAACCGGCGTAAGTTTTTGTTTTGCCTTTTGTTTTTCCTCGGCAGTTGCGTTTTGCGCTAAATCAAGCCCGAGATATTCAATATTCATTTTTGGGTCAGTGAGAAATTTACTCTTGTGGTTTTCAAAATAAATTTTTGCCTGTTCATCTGAGATGGTTATCCCTTGCTCAAAATCCTTATTATTAACGCTAATATAACTTACCTTTATCTTTTCGTTTGTTTCTTTAAATTTACTTAACAATTCTTGCTCAGTTATTGAGATATCTTGCGTATGTTTATTAAACAGGCCGACAATTTCTAAGGATTCCCGGATATGGCGTTCAAAATTTTTCGGGTCTATTTCTAATCCATAGCGCAGTATCTGCTGATAAATCTCATTATTGAACAAACCGTCTTTTTGGAAAAATGGATATTGGGCAATTGTTTCGACTACCTGTTTATCCGGTACCCTAATTTTCTCTTGCCTTACTTTTTCTAGCAACATCAGTCTTTCCCAAGCACGTTCCTCCAGGTTTAATATTGGCCTAACATTGTCAAAATTATCGCCGAATTGTATCATTGCTTGGTTACGCACTGCAATAAATGCATCGCGATAATCATCTATTGAGATTTTTTTTCCGAATATTTCGCCAGCAAAAGAAGCTTCATTTTTGTCACGGATCGAGCTTGCCGAACCCCATAACACAAAGGCTGGGACGATGATGAACGCCAGAAACAAAAATATCCTTTTGGCTGTTTTTTTGTTTCTTAAGGCTTTTAACATGATAGCTCCATAACCTATGTCCTCATTTGACCTTTTTATGTGTGAATTAGAGTGTAATTATACCTTCGTTTGAGTTTCGCGTCAAGCTTAACTCCCTTAAGCCGGAATGTAATAATGCCTAATTATCTATTTGAGGCAATTGTTAATGCCATATTTATGTGATATAATTTTGCTTTACAGAGACAATAGTGGATATTCCAATTATGAATAATAAAGATATTACCTTGGTGAATTTTCTTCTGCCCAGGGCAAAGCAAACCTATGTTTCCAGCGGCTGCTTTTCGTTAATTGCTTCTTTAGAAAGCCATAATTTCAAGGTAGATTTTCGCGATTGCCAGCTTATGAGAAAAGAGAAATACAATTTAAAAGATATCTCCGCTTTTTTTAAAAATTCATCAGAGATAATTGGTATAAGCTGCTTTTCAAACGTTTTGCCTTTTGTTATCAAGATTGCTCAAGAAATAAAGAAGGATTCGCCGCAAAAGATCATCATCTTAGGCGGCATCGGCCCGACCTTAGGCGCAAAAGCAATTCTGGATAATTTTTCCTGTATAGAT
>JAGVEL010000066.1 GCA_020058285.1 Candidatus Omnitrophota bacterium | reverse complement strand
TAAATCAATGCGGTCGCGGATGTCGTTAGATGCCTCGTCCAGATTTGTCCCCCAAACGAATTTGAGGCTAATCCGCGATGAGCCTTCTGAAGAAGTAGAGGTGATTTTTTCTATCCCCGGGGTTGTGGCAAGCTGATTCTCCAGCACTTCAGTAACTTTAGTCTCTACGTCTTCCGGACTTGCTCCGGGGTAGCTGGAGATTACGCTAATAGAAGGCGGCTCAATTTCAGGCATACTATCTATGCCTATCCGGGTAAGGCTGTAAAAAGCCAAGACTATGATTGCGGAAAAAATCATTAAATTCGTTACCGGCCTTTTAACTCCGAATTCGGGAAAATTCACCTCGCCCTTCCTTTCTTATTATTACAAACCCAACCCTTCCTCATATATACAGACTTGCTATCTTTAGGAAAGGCGGGGTTCATTATTTCTCTTCCTCTGCGATTACCTGTGCACCCTCATAAAGTTTCTGCTGGCCCATAATCACAACCAGATCGCCTTCACGAAGGCCGTCTCTTACTTCATAATACGGGCCCTGGCGGATGCCTACGGTAATTTTTCTTAAAACCGCCTTTTGATTCTCTATAACATAGACGTATAAATTCGGTTCTTTGCCCATAATTGCTTCTTTTAAAATCACCGGCACATTTTTATGCTCGCTAAGCACCAGGCTTACCTTACTAAACATTCCCGAGCGCAGCTTATGTTCCGGATTATCTATGGCAATTTCGATTGGCGCTGCGCGCGTAGACAAATCTACTACCGGGCTGATCTTTGTTACCCGGCCGCTGAATTCTTCATCCGGATAAGCATCTACCTTAATCTTTGCTTTTTGATCCAAAGCAATTTTTGAATAATATTTTTCCGGGATGTCTAAATCTATTTCTACGCGCACCATATCAACCACCAGGGCAATAGGCGTCTGCGTCGTAACATTCTCTCCGATATCCACATAAACCCTGCCGATAATTCCGGTAAGCGGGCTTTCCACAGGGGCCTTTTCAAATTTAAAACCGACTTCATCGCGGTCGATATAAGCAACTACTTCGCCTTTATTAACAAGGCTTCCGTCCTCTTTGACTTTTTCAATAATTTTTCCGTTTACCTTGGAATAAATTACTGCCTCTTCCTGCGCCCTGATATCACCTACATAATCAACTGTTTCATCAAGGTCTTTAAACTCAACCTTAGAAACCTTAACCGGGATTATTGCTTTTGCCGGCTGCTTTTCTTCCCCTTTTTGGCAGCCTAAAACAGCCAATAACATAAATGCTACTACAATCATCTTCCCTGAACTAGACATCATTCCTCCAGTTTAATATCGTTCTTGGCTAAGGTTATCCCTTGAGATTTATCCAGATTAATTAAGGCAATATTATAATCAACTAACGCCTTGACATAGTCAAGCTCAGCCTGTGATAATTTATCCTGATAATCCAGCATATCGTGAGTAGAAACCTGCCCTGCCACGTAACGCTCTTTCTGCGCTTCGTAGTTCTGGGTCTCTTTTTCCTTGGAAAGCTTAGCCACATCTACCTGCTGTTTTTGTGTTCTGGCTAACCTGACCTTATCTCTTATTTCCAGAATAATATTCTGCTCTAATCTTTTAAATGCAAGTAAGGCTTGGGTTTTCTCTAACTGCCTCTGGTCGGATTTTGCCCGGTCTCCACTGCCCCAAGGAAGGCTGAATTTAACCCCGACGCTCCAGTCAGTATAGTCGGGGTCAACTTTCTCAAGCGCATTCTGATAATCATTTCCTAATCCGTTTAAGCCTAAGCTGCCTGTCAGGTCAACAGTCGGAAGCAAGGCGTTCTTGGCAGTCATGATTTTGATATCCCGGCTTTTCAAATCTATCTTCGCGGAGTAATAATCCGGCCTGTATTCAAAAGCGTCCTTGAGGCTTTGCAATAAATCTACCTCTTGAACAATAAATTCCGGCTTATCTATCAATTCAATCTTGGCGTTCCAGACTTCAGGGTTATCAACTAAATTGGTAATGAGTTTAAGATCATCCTCAGCTTTTCTGACCTGGGCTTCAGCTGTAAGCACTGTCTTTTCTCTTTGCGCTGCGGCAGCTTCTGTTTCTAATAAATCAACGGAACTGATAAGCCCTTTTTGGTATCGAGCTTTGTTTATCTCCAATAAATGTTGGGCGCGCTCTAAAGATAATTTAGCAATAGCATAGTTTTCAAGATAAAAAATATAGTTGTAATAAGCTATTTTTGCTTTGCTGGTAGTATCCATAACCGTATCTTTGAAAGAAGCGCCGGATTGTAATCTATTATTCTGGGCGATTATAATATCTGCTTTATTTACCATTATACCAAAATCTCTAAAAAGCGGTTGGGTGATAGTAATTTTTGGCTCTACTGCATAATAAGGATTAATGGACTGGTATGTGGAATCGCTTTTATATCTCTGATTAAGGAATTCCATCTTATATTCTGTGCCGCTAATGAATTTACCCGAAACATCGGCGTTGAGATTCATATCTTGCGTGTTAAAAACGTCTGCTCCCTGTAAAGTACTGGATGAAATCTCGCTATTATCGTTCAGCGAATATTGCGCATTAAAGGTCGGCTCAAAATCAGCTTTAGCAATCTTCACATCGTCTTCTTTTAATTTTGGTTCGATGTGCTTGATAAGAATTTCAGAATTATTCTTTAAAGCATAAGCAATACAGTCAATTAAACCTATCCTTAAAACTCTATCCTGCGTACCGCTAGCCATAAAGATAGCTTTTTCAATTTCCCTTGCCCTTTCTTCTGCCTCACTAAGCTTATCATTTGCCGTGGCAAAAGAAACAAGGTTGCAGAACAGCCCGATATTCAAACAAAAAATTAACGCCCTTTTAAGCATTTTGCCTTAATTAGCTTTGTGCCAAATTAGAATTTTCTTTAAGTAAAATCTCTTTTATTTGCAATAAGATACGCAAATAATCCTCTCGGTCAATTGCCGAGATTTTGCCAAATATTTTTATTATCATCTGGCGCTTACCTTCATTGATTTTTTTTATTAAATTATCGCCTTTAGCGGTTAATTTTATTTTAATAATCCGGCGGTCTTGCGAATCGTAGATTCTTGTACAATGGCCGCTTTTTACGAGGCGATCGATAATTCCGGTCATGGCTGCCATGGTAACACCCATAAAACGCGCCAGGTCTTTCATCTTGACTTCCTGCTCAATCTCCAAAAAATGCAAAATCATTATTTGTGGCAGAGTAACCCTTCCTTTATGCAATTCAACTGCCATGCACCGGGTAAATTCTTTCATCATTATGGGCATAATCTCGCCCATTTTATCGGCAAACTGACTTAGGGAAATTTGGGACATATTTAAGCTCCTTAATAGTTAAGATACTTAACTATTAATACTATTAAGTATAGCCCAAAAAGTAATTAATGTCAAGGGGAGTTCGGATTTTTCTTAAGTTAATCAAGGGGGCGAGTTTGACTGTAACCGACAGGGACGCGTACCTAAGAAAAAAAGGGATGTGCCGCTGGGGCACATCCCTTTTTTAATTAGTATACGCCTAAACCGCTTATTGTACTTCCGGAGCCGGGGTATCCTCTTTTACGCTGGGTGCTATAGGCACTGGCTTGTCAGCTTCCATCACCACAACACGCCACTCTGTACCGTATAAGGAAACAGTATCCCAAACCACGTATTTTTTAACTATTGTTTTGTCCTCTAACCCCTTAACATAAAAATCATATGAGCCTGCTCCATCTTTTTCCATGGAAACAGTCCGGGAAAATGCAATCAAATCCTGAAAAGGCTTAAACAATGCATCTGAAAAGATATTCCTGCCTATTTGATTTGGATCTTGGTCATATATAACTAAGCCATTTTTCTGCATAATCCAAATTTTACATGGTTTATCTGCGACAAGCGGCATAACAATATCAGCAGATAGCGCCTCCTGTCTTACAAGTATGCTGACCGAACCAAGAAAATCGTTTTTATCAGAGAGTATCGGATATTCAAAATCTATTGCCTGTATACCTTCAACAGAACGAAACACATCGCTGAAGATTGGTTTCTTATTTTTAAGCAGGGCAATGACTTGCGCTTGGTTACTTACGTCTGAGCCTTCGTATTTTCTGTAACTTTCCGGCTCAACTACGCTCATCTT
>JAGVEL010000049.1 GCA_020058285.1 Candidatus Omnitrophota bacterium | reverse complement strand
GAAACTTATTTAAATATATTTTTCCTTGTTAATCAATTCAATAAAAACCGGCACTATTTTAGGGTCAAATTGAGTGCCGGAATTAGCCTTTAATTCGGTAATTGCCTCTTTCGCGTTCATTTTTTTAAAACGGTACGGCCGATCAGAAGTCATAGCATCAAAAGAATCAGCGCAAGTAATAATTCTGGCGCTTAGCGGAATCTCTTCTCCGGCAATCCTATCCGGATAGCCATTTCCGTCAAAGCGCTCATGATGGTTCCTAACCAGCGGTATGCCTGTTTTCATAAAGTTAAGCGGCTCAAGCATTTGCGCTCCCTTGATCGGATGAAGTTCAATGATTGCCCGCTCAGTTGGGGTTAGTTTACCAGGCTTATTTAGTATTACATCTGAAATCCCAATCTTACCAACATCATGAACAGTACCAGCGTACTTTATAATACTCAGTGCCTTCTCGGGCAAGTGGAGTCTATGAGCAATATCTAAAGAGTATTTCGTTACGCGCTCAGAATGGCCCCGGGTATAGGGGTCTCTTGCCTCCATGGCTAAGACAAGCGCTCTTAAGGTATTAAAATAATTCTTATGTACGTCTTCACAATTCATTGTTTCTTGAATAGCGATTGCAATCTGGTTTGCAAATGCCTTCATCAGCTCTACTTCATCTTTACTAAATTCGCGTACCTTGTGATACATCGCAGTGATTACCGCAAGATTCTGATGGTTAAATATAGCCGGGACAAAGATTGCTGAATGGATATTCTCATCTTTTACTTTTTCGCAATAAACAGTTCTTGTGTCAGTCTGCATATCTTCACAAGTCAAAACATTACCATGTTGAGCCACTAATCCTTCGAAACTTTGCCCAACTTTTATTGGTGTCTCAAGCAATATATCTTTGTTAATTCCAGCGCAAGATTTTGGAATAAGCACTTGATGCTCATTATCAATGGTACGCACAGTTACGATATCCGCGCGCATAATTTGCTTGACCAACCTTGTAATCAAGGAGAATACTTTTAAAGTACTTCCATTTGAACTAACAACTTTATTTACAATAAATAGATCATGCAATTCTTCCTCAGTCATAAAAAGTTTTTTAAGCATTACTTTGTATCTGCTTTTAATTTTTTTATTAGCCGAATAGGTTTCTTTAGCAACGGACTTTAAAATATTTATTTTTGAAGTTAATTTACTATTAGCCTGTTTTAATTTTTTATATGATTTTTGTAAAAAGTTGAGTTTTCTACTTTGAAACTTAGATTTTTTTATCTGCTTAGTTACATCCTGTGTTAATTCCAGCACCCTAACAACCTTATTATTTTTATCTTTAATTGGATTAGCAATTATTTGATATGTTCTATTCTCGCCATCAATTATTATTCCAAACCTCAATGCCTTGTGCACCCTGCCATCTGAAAATGTTTTTTTACACGGACAATTTTTACAAACTGCTGTTCGCTTTTCATAAATTTCATAACAATGTTCCCCGCATATTTTATTTTCATTTTTAAACCAGTTCTTTTGGGTAGTGTTTATCCAATTTATTTTAAAATTTTTATCAATAAGAGAAAAACCAACCGCAATACCATTGGTTAGTTTTAAATTATTTAAGACAGTTGTAAGATTATTAATTCCTGGCATAGTTATTGCCCCTAAAAATAATAAACCGCCACAAACATTATTTGCGGCGGCAAATGATTCTCGGTGGATTTAGAACTCATTCCACTCCCCTAAGTTTCCGTGGCTATTAATTGGTGTTTACATCAGTTCTACTCTCCAGATGAAAACTTTTATTAAGTTTATAAAATAACCTCTGCTAAAAAGTATATACTAGGCGGGCTAAGTTTACAAGTGGAGAAGAATAATAAAATCAACTTCACTAACTATCTTGTTTTCAATAAGTTAAGAAGAAATGTTTAATTTTTGAAAAAAGAATGTGCTTGGCTGCGGTCAGAAGCAAGCTTAAAATCAGAATAATCAATAAGTTCTAAGTTTGGTTGGTTTTCCTGCAGTTTTTTAAGCAGATGCGAAGGAAATTTACCTTCGTTTTGGCGGGTGGCAATATATTTAAACTCAGATTTACACTCTGGGCAGGCTTTCTGAGCTAAATAATCAATGCCGATTGCCTTACAATTAGCGCAATCAGCAGTTAACTGGCCGACAATCAAAAGATGAGCCTTGACTTCGTTAATATCGTAATATTTGTAGGTCCGAATAACGGCTGACATAACATATTTACCTTTATGCTAACTTATATATTTTGTCTCCTTTGCGGGCTCGTTTTTTAACTAAAATACCGATTTCATCTCCTTTTTTTGCGCTTTGAATAGGAACTCTGTCAATCTGCATTGAAGCAACTTGTTCATCAAAATTCGTAGTGTGCCCGACAATCCTGATCTTGTCCCCGATATTTAAAATTGGGCATGCCACTGCTAATACTGCTGCCCAAACTTTCGGGAAATAGTGAGTAATTTCGCCGGCAAAAATTTCCCCGGCAGATGGTTGATATGCTCCGGCAGTTTTAACTTTCTGTTTTATGCTACTTTTGCTTTTCGGCCGAGATTTTGAACGCTTAATCTTAGCTTTGGGTTTCTTCGCTGGCAACTTTTTTGCTGGCATTCTTTTTAATTTAGGCTTCTTTGAACGGACTTTAGATTTTTTCTTAGCCATAGCTATCTCCTTTTAGAACTTTTCCCAGTGAACCAGCTGGTTTAGTTCAATTTTAGGCACATCAGCATTATTTTGCGCTGAAATACCTATAGCTACCATACTAATCAGCTTATAGCCCTGAGGAACGCTTAACAAGCCTAAGACATCCTGGCAATAATCTTTCTTATCTCCGGCTGCCCAGCAAGAAGACAGGCCCAGCTCTGTAGCAGCTAATAAAATATTTTGGGTGGCTGCACAGCCGTCCTCAAGGTAATACTTGGTGTCTTTACAAACTACAACAATACAGACAGGCGAATCCTTAATAAAAGGGGCATTTGAGGCGAACGTTGCGATTTTAGCCCTAATATTAGCATCAGTAACAACTATGAACTCCCAGGGTTGGACATTTCTGGCTGTAGGAGCAAACCTGGCACAATCCAAAATCTTCAGTATCTTCTCTTTCGGCACAGGATTAGGCTGAAACTGTCTAACGCTGCGCCGCGATTTGATTGCCTGTATTACGTCCATTTAAGTTACTTAATCTCCAAAAGCGAATCAGGCTCGCCAAAATGATTTATTTCCGTAACCGGGTTATTCGGGTCTTCCTGCCATTTTCCATCAACCACAAACCGATAACGATAACGGCCTGGCCTTAATTTAAGCGCCTTTACCCAAAGACCATCCTTAGCCTGCTGGAACTTTGAATGTTCGCCTGGGGTCCACTGATTAAAATCACCGGCTATATATACATCCCTTGCCTCTGGAGCGTAAAGCTTAAATTCGGCTTGTAAGAATTTGTCTACTTCTTTATTCAAGATTTCAGCCATTTTTTGCGCTTGCTGATGAGTACTTTGAGTACTTTCTTTTGCAGAGATTATCTCACGCGCAAGAGAAAAGTAATCTTTAGACCCACGGCAATATTTATCAAAATGAAATACGCTCATTCCCTTGCTTGCTGCTTCTTTAAGTTTGACGTTAATATGAATCATACTATTAAAAAGTTTGCCGCTATATTTTTGTTTCATAGCATCAAATATTTCAAAAGAGTGTTGCAGCCTTGAATCAAAAATTGTTACAAGTATCTTAAAATCAACCTCATGATTCAGCCGCTGCCTGACTAAATCAACTATTCTTATTAAATACTCTAAGCCGGAAACAGAGAACCGGCTCATCTCAACCGGGATAATTATTCTGTTTGAGGCGCGAATTGCATTTACAGTCAAGATCCCAAGGTTAGGCGGGCAATCAATAATACAATAATCATAATGATCAATTTCAGCTAAAGCAGCAGATAACCTTCCTTCCCTGCCGATATCTTCAGCCATCTCTTGCTCTAGCGTACTTAAAAGTAGGCTGGAAGGCGCGATAGAAAATCCGTCTCTTACCTTAACAATAACCTCTTTAATCTTTAATTTCGGCTTTGCAAAATTGCTCAAGCAGTCATACATCGATTTTTCGCTTTCCACATTTAGGCCAGCGCTGGCATGCGCCTGGGGGTCTAAATCAACGAGTAAAACTTTTTTTTGGTTTAAGCAAAGCGCTGCTGCAAGATTAATAGCTGTAGTTGTTTTTCCGCAACCACCTTTTTGATTTGCAATTGCGAATATCTCCATGTTTGTCTCTCCTTTTTTGAAAATTATGACTTCTTATCTAATTTCGTAAATTTAATCTTATCAATAAAAATTCTCCCTTTTTCCTTATCCGTATTCCAGCCTTCTATAACAAAACTAATATTACTAAGGTCGGAGAATGTATCTAAAATAGGTACCTGATGCAAAGGCACTTTAAATGTCTTCCAGCCCGAATTGATGCCTTCAATATATATTGCTTTTTTCTCTTTGCGGCTGCTTAAAAACTCTATTCTGACTTGCCTGCTAAAACCTTTAGCGCTATCGCCACGCAAAGCAAACTCTAAGGTATCATAATCAGCTAAATTTACTTTTGGTAAATCTAAGGAAATACTTTTAATTTTTTCAGAGCTATTAGAAAAATTATAATCAAGCCTTAAAGGCAAGATATTTCCAAGAACTGAAAGGCTCTTCTTTTGCGCCCTTAAGCCCGGATGAGTATTTATAAAAAGAACGAAGATCAAAACAAAAACAAGGAATAAAAATATTGCCAGACCAATACTTACGAAGAAAAATGATTTGTTTTTTCTAGCTAAAGATTTTTGTTTTAACCTCTCTTTGTGACTGGTGAAGTAAGTATCGGCAATTCGATCGTAAATCTGCGTGTATTTCATTTAAATTCATTATAAGTAAAATAAATATAAAAATAAAGATATTTTTTATTTATTTTTGAAGTAGCTGGTAAGTCTATGGAAAATAGATAGTTAAAAGCCTGAAAGATTATTTGAAAGGTTTCTTAAGGGTAAGGGTAACAACAAACAAAAACCCCTGATTCTCATAACGAAAATCAGGGGTTTTTGTTATTTATTAACTAACTTCTTAAAACGCAACCTTCATTGAACCAAGAACCTGGCTGGCAATAGCATTTGTCTGTACACCGGCTACTTTCGTAAACATTCCACCCGGAAGAAATGCACCAGCAGTCAGACCAAATTGCACATCTTCTGTATAGTCATAAGTGAGATATGCATCTAGTTCCTGACCAACAAAGCTTCTTCTGTTCTTAACGTATACCTCGTTTGCACGAGCTGTAGTAATAGTACTTGTATCAGTTCCAGCGCCGCCGTCTGTAGTATATCTCTTTGCCCACCAATAAGCATTGTAAGCAAGCTTACCGCTAATATCATCAGTGAACTTTGCTGTAGTTGCTAAACCAACAAGCTTTATGTTTGTCTGGTTTAACAAGGCATTGGCAATCTCACCAGGTGTCTGGTTTTCATACATTGGATCCCATTGCTTGTATGTCTTCTTAGTAGCCTCATTATTGGGCTCACCACTAAAATAAGCAACTGCAAGAGTAAGAGTTGGCGTATATCTGACTTTTGAAAACGTATATGTTGTGCTAGCTTCTCCTGCCCATGCTCTTCTCTTCTGCATTACTGCACCAGCTGTATTAGGATTACGATCACCAAACTGATAAGCTGCTTCTAAGCTAACACCTAAATTTTCAATTGGTTGACTAACAACTCTACCACCAATTACATTTACAGTGTCATTCTTATTAGGTTGCACCTGTGCACCTGAAGAAACACCGAATGCTTTTTTCTGTATTAGCTTCTGATACAAATAACCTTCTAACATGCTATTCCATTTATCTTTTAAAGCATAGTTAGCATCTACACCCATAAGAGTTGTATCATTTTGAATGCTGATGGTTTTTTCATTAATCTTTGCATAAATCGCATCAATAACTAAAGGTGAATAATCAAAAGTTGCTCTCATTGCATCAAATGATTTTCTCTTACTTAAATCTGCTGCGATACCGCTTAAACCTGATGCAGTTGAAACTGCATTATTCATATCCGGGTCACCAACTATCATTTCAGAACCCATATGCAGTTCCTGACGGCCTAAGGTTAATGTTAAAGGAGAATATAAGAACTCCTTTAAAGTAACATAAGCTAAATCAAGAGCAATATCAGTATTCGCTTGATCTGTTGTTGCAGGAGTTGCGGCATTATCTTCAATACCCCAAACTCTTTCATTTAACAGCCTGACAGTAACTCCAACATTGTCAGTAAGATCTGCATCAACTCTTAATCTCAGGAAGTTCAATATACCTGTTTCATTATTTTTCCTGTTATGCTTCTGCAAATTGAATTGATTACGCAATAAAGGCATAATCTCATCATCACCGCTAACCTTTACGTTCTGGACTGCAGCAAATGCTGGGCCAACAACTAACGCGATGGCCGCAATTGCTACCAGAGCTAGTATTAAGCGTCTACTCATTTGTTTCCTCCTTTAAATATAAATTCTAAACTATTCTATAATTGAACTGCTAGATTTTTTTCCAGCACTTTATTTATCTATTTTTTATGTATATCACCAGGATTTTTTGATAATCTCCGGACTTTTAATTTATCACCCCTCCTTTTTGTCCAAGCTTAAGATTACCCCTGATGCTATAGCCTTATTATGACTTTTGCTGGTTACAGTTAAATTATCAAATAACCCCTTATTTGTCAAGGGTTTTTTGCATTTTTTTTGGGCAGGGAAGCGCTTTCTTTTAAGGTGAAATTTAGAGCTTTTTGGATAGGAATATAGTCAAATTTTTGTATATTTGCTCAATTTCTTTCTTAGATAAACCTGCTCCTAAGCCGACTTTTTCAAGCTCAGCTGGGGTTATTATATCACAAGGCGAGTGAGAATCGTTGTTTAAGACAAGTTTTGCACCGTGTTTCTCTGCCATTTTTGCCACGTAGCCATTAGTTAGGCAGTGGCCTCTGCGGCTGGTGAGCTCTAATAATATACCTTTTTTAACTGCTAATTTGCAATCGCTATCTGAGATTAATCCGGGGTGGGCCAATATATCAACACCAGCTTCAATTGCAGCTTTATTTGTGCCTTTAACTACGGGTTCAACCAATGTCTCGCCATGGCCGATAATAACCTTAATTCCTTTTTTTCTGGCAAAGTTAGTAAGGGGCGCAAAATCATCTAAACTTATGTGGGTTAATTCTACACCTGGCAAAACTTTTAATTTTCTTTTTTGAGAAAAACTAGAGCAGAATTTTAATATTCCTTCAATTACCATATCAATATTTGACCTGTCTACATGGTCAGTTATGGCTATTGCTTTGTATTTTTTTTCCTCGTAACGCCGGATAACTTCGGCCGGCAGCAACTCTCCGTCGCTTAATAATGAATGGCAATGAAAATCAAAAATGACTCACCTCTGGTAAAAGTTTTGGAACGAAGTCTGGTGCCCCAAGCAGGACTCGAACCTACACAACAGGTTTAGGAAACCTGTGCTCTATCCAGCTGAGCTATTGGGGCGTTATTAATATTTAATCAACGAAAAGACTGGATAATCTTTTAATTTATCGCGACCTTGTAGTTCAACAAGTTCAATTAAAAAACAAATCCCAACAATGTTTCCGTCGAGCTTTTTGACTAATTCACTTGCAGCTTTTACTGTACCGCCTGTAGCTAATAAATCATCAACAATCAAGATGTTAGCCCCGGGCTTAAATGCATCCTGATGAATTGTTAATGAGTCTTTACCATACTCTAAATCATATGTTGCCTCAAAGGTCTTATGTGGCAACTTGCCTTTTTTCCTCACCGGAACAAAGCCAGCTTTTAATTTATAAGCCAGGGCTGCTCCAAAGATAAACCCGCGTGCTTCAGCGGCTACAACAAAATCAATTTTTTTGGTTTTGAATTCATCAGCCAAGGAATCGATACTTTGTTTAAAGGCTGCTTTGTCATTAAGCAATGTTGTAATATCCCGGAATAATATCCCTGCTTTTGGAAAATCAGGGATTGCCCGAATGCAATTACTTAGGTTTATTTGCTTTTTTGCTGACATTTTCCTGCTCCTCTATAAATTTACGAATCTTCTTTATCGCTGCTGCCTCAATCTGCCTGATGCGTTCACGGGAAACTTTTAGTTTTCTTGCAATCTCTGCTAATGTGTGTACCTTGCCATCTTTGAGGCCAAAACGCAAATCTAATACTTCCTTCTCCCGGGTTGAGGCAATATCCAACAGCCGCTCAATATCTTCATGGTCCACCATCTGCTTCATTTCTGAGGTGGCGGTCGGCGTTGTATCCTCAATTAAATCCGATACCTTACTTTCGCCGTCCTCGCCAATCGGCGCTTCCAAAGAAGACATTCTTGTTATCCACTTTTCTATGTCGTGGACTTTTTCCACAGACAGTTCCATTTTTTTAGCAATCTCTTCTGCCTCCGGGTTACGTTTTAATTTTTGCTGCAAGCGTTCTTTGGTCTTCTTTAATTTTGTAAGAAGCTCATTCATATAAACCGGAATCCGGATAGTCTTGCCTTGTTCAAAAATCGCCCGGGTGATTGCCTGCTTAATCCACCAGGCAGCATATGTTGAAAATCTAAAACCTTTACGGTGATTAAACTTGCCAACGGCTTTCATCAAGCCGACGTTACCCTCTTCGATCAGGTCAATTAATGGTACGCCAAAATGAGAGTAGCGCTTGGCAATATTAATTACTAAACGCAAATTTGATTGAATCAGTTTTTGCCTAGCCTCAAGGCTACCCTTGGAGACTTCTTTGGCAACCTCTAATTCTTCTTTTGCGCTTAATAACGGAATATCATGAATATCTTTTAAGTAACTTTTTATTGCTTCCATGTTTCCTCATTTTTTTGTTTTGTTTTTTATCACTGCCTGGGCTGCGGCTAATGTTGCAATCGGCACGCGAAATGGCGAACAGCTCACATAATCCATTCCAACTCGATGACAGAATTCTACTGAACGCGGCTCTCCGCCATGCTCTCCGCAAATCCCAACCTCTAAGTTTTTACGCGTTTTTCTGCCGCGTTGTATGCCGATTTCAATTAATTGGCCAATGCCTTCCTGGTCAATAGATTGAAACGGATCTTCGGGCAAAATTCCTTTTTTAATATACTCCGGCAAAAATGATCCGATATCATCGCGCGAAAATCCAAAACCCATCTGAGTTAAATCATTGGTGCCGAATGAGAAAAATTCAGCCACCTGAGAAATTTTATCCGCGACTAAACTGGCCCGAGGAATCTCAATCATTGTGCCGAACATATTTTTAATTTTTTTGAGGCTATATTTTTTTAAAACCTGCTGATAAATCTGCTTAAAGATATTTAGCTGGTCTTCTAATTCTTTTACATCACAGACCACGGGAATCATTACTTCAGGATAAGGATTTTTTCCTTCTTTAATCAACTCCGCGGCTGCTTCAAAAATCGCCCGGATTTGCATTGCGCTAACCTCAGGATAAGTTACGCCTAAGCGCACTCCGCGATGGCCCATCATCGGATTTGACTCGTGGAGATTCTCAGCGCGGCTATTTAACTCCTCCATAGAAATATTTAAATCCCTGGCTAGTTGCTCCAGCTTGTCTTTTTCGCGCGGAACAAATTCATGTAGCGGCGGATCAAGCAAGCGAATCACGACGGGAAATCCATCCATTGCCTCAATCGTGCCTTTTATATCTTTCTTCACGTGCGGGAATAATTCTTCAATTGCTTTTTCGCGCTCTTCTTTAGTTTTTGAAATAATCATCTTGCGCAAAATAAACAACGGCTCATCCGCTCCTTTGCCGTAAAACATATGTTCAGTCCTAAAAAGGCCAATGCCTTCTGCGCCAAACTGCCTGGCTTTTGCCGCATCAGCAGGCGTATCAGCATTAGTGCGAATGCCTAATTTTTTAATTAAGCGGCAGGACTTCAAGAATTCATTAAACACCTCATTTTCTGAAGAAGCATCTATCATCGCAAGCTGACCTTCGTAAGCATTGCCTTTGGTGCCGTTTAAAGTAATCCAATCGCCTTCCTTGAGAGTCTTATTGTCAACACTAAGTGTTTTCTTGGCATAATCAACATGTAACGCACCACAGCCAACGATACAGCATTTACCCCAACCTCGGGCAACCAATGCAGCGTGGCTAGTCATGCCACCGCGTGCAGTCAGGATTGCCTGAGCTGCGCGCATACCCTCAACATCCTCGGGGTTTGTTTCTTCGCGCACTAAAATTACTTTTTTGCCTTGTTTTTGCCACTCTACTGCGTCAGAAGCAGAAAAAACAATCTGGCCACTAGCTGCGCCCGGGCCTGCTGGCAAACCTTTAGCAAAAGGCTTATGTGTCATCTCAACCTTTGGATCAATAATCGGATGAAGTAACTCATCTAATTGAGCCGGCGTAACGCGCATAACTGCTTCAACTTTATTTATTAACTTTTCTTTAATCATATCTACAGCCATACGCACTGCTGCCGGGCCATTGCGTTTTCCCACGCGGCATTGAAGCATAAAAAGTTTGCCTTTCTCAATGGTAAACTCAATGTCCTGCATATCGCGATAATGACGCTCCAAACGATTCTGGATACTAAACAGTTCTTTATAAATCTTCGGCATTACCTCTTCTAAGATCTTTAAATCCTTATTGTGTTCACTCTGGGAATATTTGTTAATTGGCGCCGGTGTTCTTATTCCGGCAACAACATCCTCGCCTTGGGCATTAATCAGATACTCTCCGTAAAATTTATTTTCGCCGTTTCCGGGATTACGCGTAAAAGCAACTCCGGTTGCAGAATCATCGCCCATATTGCCAAAAACCATTGTCTGCACAGTAACTGCTGTACCCCACTCATCAGGGATACCTTCTATACGCCGATAACTAATTGCGCGCTTGCCGTTCCAGGATGAAAAAACAGCGCCAATCCCACCCCATAACTGCTGAAGAGGCTCGTCAGGAAATTCCTTATTTAACACTGCTTTAATCCGGATTTTAAATAACTTGGTCAGCTGCTTCAAATCTTCCACTGTTAAATCTGTATCGGTTTTACAATTCTTTTCCCGTTTCTTCTGGTCCATAATTTTTTCAAGCTGCTTACGGATGCCGGATTCATCGTCTTTTGGCTCAATACCGGCGGCTTTTTCCATAACCACGTCAGAATACATCATAATCAACCGGCGATATGCATCGTAAACAAAACGTTCATTGCCGTTGCTTTGTTTTATAAGGCCGGGGATAGTCTTTTCAGTTAAACCTACGTTTAACACAGTTTCCATCATACCCGGCATTGACTTGCGCGCACCTGAACGCACAGAAACCAATAATGGATTATGGGGATCGCCAAATTTTCTACCCATTACTTTCTCAACATTCTTTAAGGCCTTAGCTACTTCTTCCTTTATGCCTTTGGGAAAGGTCCGTTTATTTTTGTAATAATATATGCAAACCTCGGTGGTAATAGTAAATCCAGGCGGAACAGGAAGCTTTAGATTTTTATGGCCCGCCATCTCTGCAAGGTTAGCGCCTTTGCCACCTAAGAGATTTTTCATACTTTCGTTTCCATCAGCCTTGCCGCCGCCAAAGAAGTAAACATTTTTCTTGCTCATGTTATAAAACCGCTCCTTTCTAGTTGTTAAATGTTTGTTAGTTTATTGTTAAGATATTCTTTTAACCTATCTATTGAAATCCTCTCTTGTGCCATAGAATCTCTTTCGCGCACAGTAACCTGTTTATCATCTAAAGATTGTACATCTATAGTAACGCAAAAAGGCGTACCCACCTCATCCTGCCGGCGATACAATTTGCCGATTGCTGCTGTATCATCATAAACCGTGACAATGGATTTTTTTAAATCTTGGGTGATTTTTTTAGCTAATTCTACAATCTCTGTCTTTTTTTTCAAAAGCGGCAGCACTGCCACTTTTATCGGCGCTAGATCCTTATGAAGTTTTAAAACCACGCGAGTTTCTTCCCTAACCTGCTCTTCGTGATAAGCATCAACCAGGAAAGCTAAAACACTTCTATCCACTCCGCCGGATGGCTCAATGATATACGGTAAAAATCTTTCCTTTGTCGCGTCATCAAAAAATTGTAAATCCTTATTGCTCGCTTTAGCATGTTGTTTTAAATCAAAATCCGTCCTATTGGCAATTCCCTCTAGTTCACTCCAGCCGAAGGGAAAATTATATTCAATATCAGTGCAAGCTTTAGCATAATGGGCAAGCTCATCTTTCCCGTGAGGCCGCTTTCTTAAATTTTCTGCACTTATTCCTAAATTTATATACCAGCTAAAACGCTCATTAATCCAATCTTCTAGCTTTTTATCGGCATCATCAGGTTTAACAAAATATTCTATTTCCATTTGTTCAAATTCGCGAGTCCGAAAAGTAAAGTTACCCGGTGTAACCTCGTTGCGAAAGGCCTTTCCGATTTGTGCCAAACCAAATGGGAGTTTAGGATGACGTGAATCTAGGATATTTAAGAAATTTACAAACATTCCCTGGGCGGTTTCCGGACGAAGATAAATTAAACTCTTATCATCTTTAGTTAATCCTTGATTAGTATTGAACATTAAATTAAATTCTGCGGCTTGCGAAAAATCTTGCGCTTTGCATTCAGGGCATTTTGGTCGTTCGGTTCTCAAGCCATAATTAAAAACAACAATAGCTTTATCCAGAGAAGTAAACGCGCTAGTATCTCCGCCAATGTCTTTTTTATTTAATTGGTTAATGACCTCTTGTGAAAATAGCTCCTCTATTCTAAATCTCTTATGACAACCCTTGCACTCCGCTACGATATCAGCAAAACTACTTACGTGTCCCGATGCTTCCCAAACTTTTGGATGCATAAGAATTGCTGCATCCATACCAAACATATCATTGCGTTCGTAGACAACCGCCTTCCACCAGGCTCGTTTTACATTATTCTTTAATTCAACGCCAAACGGGCCATAATCCCAGGTATTAGCCAGGCCGCCGTAAATATCCGAGCCTTGGAAAATAAAACCCCGGCGCTTGCAAAGAGAAACTATTTTTTCCATCAAGTTTTCAGGCATAATTTTTAAAGTTTATTCAACTCCTCTTGTTTTATTGTGAAGCTGTGTTCTTTGGATGGAAATTTTGACTCTATTACTTCCTGTTTATATTGCTTAATTGCTGATTCAATTTGAGCAGCTAAATTAACATATTGCTTAACAAATTTCGGATGGAATCTTTCAAAAAGCCCAAGCATATCATATGAGACCAATACCTGGCCGTCGCAATAAACGCCTGCGCCAATTCCGATTGTCGGTATCCTTAACTCTTCGGTAATCTTCTTTGCGATTAACTCCGGAACGCATTCTAAGACTATTGAAAAACAGCCCAGTTTTTCCAGTAACTTGGCTTGTTCAATTAATTTTTTTGCTGTGTCAGCATCTTTTCCCTGGACTTTAAACCCGCCAAGCTTGTCCGCTGTCTGCGGGGTTAAACCAATGTGTGCCATAACTGCAATCCCGGCTTTTACAATTGCTTCTGTAACTTGCGGGCACTTGTCAAACCATTCTAATTTAACGCAATCACAACCAGCTTCATTTATAAAACGTTGGGCATTTTTGACACAATCATTGATATTAACCTGATAAGATTCGTAAGGCATGTCGCCGACAATCAAACTATTTTTCACTGCGCGCTTAACTGCCTTGGCATGATGCAGCATTTCTGTCATTCCGACCTGCGTTGTTGACTCTAGGCCTAGAACAACATTAGCAACTGAATCTCCGACCAAAATCATATCAATGCCACACCTATCCATAATCGCAGCTAAAGGAAAATCATAGGCAGTAAGCATAGTGATTTTTTCTTTGCGCTTCTTCTTATTTAAAATATCCTGGATTGTGATTTTCTGTTGCATAGCTAAATTTAAACTTGTGACTTTATATACTTATCAATCTCCACAGCTGCTTTTTTACCCGCAGCCATTGCTGAAATAACCGTGTCTGCTCCGGTAATTATATCTCCGCCGGCAAACACGCCGGCAATTGAAGTCATTAATGTATTTTTATCTACCTTAATAGTTCCGTCTTCGTTAGTTTTTAGGCGCTTATCCGCCCTGGGAAGAAGCGGATTTGGACTTTGGCCAATAGCCACGATTACTGTTTGCACGTTCAGGGTGAACTCAGAATTCTCTATTGGAATAGGCCTTCTTCTGCCGCTTGCATCTTCTGGCCCTAATTGCATCTTCTGACATTTTAAACCAGTTACTTTACCTTCAGGGTCAGTTAATATCTCTAGTGGGTTTGTCAAAAGATGGAATTCTATTCCTTCTTCTTTGGCATTTTCAATTTCTTCAATGCGCGCCGGCATTTCTTTTTCAGAGCGCCGATATACTATTAGAGAAATTTTGCCTAATCTTTTCGCTACGCGCGAACAGTCAAACGCAACATTTCCTGCGCCAATTACTGCAACACGCTCACCGATAGTTACAGGCGTAGCAAACTCGGGAAATTTATAAGAGTGCATAAGATTAACCCGCGTCAGGAATTCGTTTGCTGAATATACGCCAATTGCCTCTTCACCCTTAATTCCTAGAAATTGCGGCAAGCCTGCTCCAGTTGCAATAAATACAGCCTTAAATCCTTCTTGAAAAAGATCAGAAATAGTCTTGGTTTTCCCGGCTAAAACATTTGTCCGGATATCTACACCCAAAGACTTTATATAATTGACTTCTTCTTTGACAATTTTTTTAGGCAGACGAAATTCCGGAATGCCATACATCAGAACTCCGCCGGGAAGATGTAATGATTCAAAAAGTGTTACAGAATATTTCATTTTAGCAAGGTCTGCTGCAGCTGTCAAGCCAGCTGGGCCGCTGCCGATGACTGCAATTTTCGTCAACGGTCCATGGTCAATGGTCGACAGTTTTTTTGTTTTACTGTGGACTATGGACTGTGGACTATGGACTGTTCCAAAGTCTGCGGCAAAACGCTCTAGCTTACCTATATTAATCGCCTGGGCCTTCTTAGCTAATACACACTTAAGTTCACACTGGTCTTCTTGAGGACAAACCCGGCCGCAAATAGCTGGCAGGTTATTTTTCTCTTTTATTTTTGCCAAAGCCTGTTCCGGCTTTCCCTCTAAAATCAATTTTATAAACTTGGGGATATCAATTCCTACTGGACAGCCTTGAACGCAAACCGGATTTTTACATTGCAAACAACGGCTGGCTTCTTTTTGAGCAATCTCCTTAGTAAAACCTAAGGCAACCTCAAAAAAATTCTTGATCCTCTCGCTGGCTGGCTGTTTAGGGCTATCCTGGCGTTTTGTTATATTCATTTTTAATGAGCGCACGACTTACTGAGCCAATCTTTGCGGCGAAGTAAGTCGTTTGCGCGAATTAAACCCAGCACTAATTTTATGATTCAAGCGATCTTTTGAACCTATTTTTAAGATGAGCTCTTGCTTGACCATAGTGCTTTAATTTTCTTTCTCTATCTCTAGCATCTAATTCCGATGCGTAGCCTTCACATCCAATAAATTTCCATTTATTTTTTATATCGTGTTCTTTTAATCGTCTGTCTAAATTATCGGTGTAGCCGTAATAAAGCTCTTCATCAATTCTACTCTTTAACACATAAACCCAATACATAAAAATTAGTGCTGGGTAAAATTCAGCCTACAAACTTACGAGCGCTTGCGCTCCGTAAGCTTGGGCTTCATTTTACATTCATGCTCCGCAACCTTATGTGATTCAAGCCGAATTATAAGCTTATCAAAATCTATTAAATGAGCGTCAAATTCCGGGCCATCAACACAGGCAAACCTGACTTCGTTATTAACTACTACCCGGCAGGCGCCGCACATTCCCGTGGCATCAACCATTATTGGATTTAAGCTGACTATTGTTTTAATATTCTTAGGTTTAGTGACCTCGGAAACCTTCTTCATCATTAAAACCGGGCCTACTGCAAACACAAGGCAATTAGTTGAATTTAATCCTTCATTCTTATTTAATAAATCTTTGAGTATATCTGTTACAAAACCTTTAGTGCCCTTTGAGCCATCATCAGTAGCAATTAATAATTCATCACTAATTTCTTTCAACTCACTCTCTAAAATTAATAAATCCTTATTACGTGCTCCGATAATCGTAATCAGACTATTTTTTTGCTGCTTAAATCCCCGGGCTACAGGAAAGATTTCAGCGATACCTACTCCTCCGCCAATACAAATTACTGTGCCGATTTTTTCTAGTTCTGTCGGATTTCCTAAAGG
>JAGVEL010000029.1 GCA_020058285.1 Candidatus Omnitrophota bacterium | reverse complement strand
CCGGTCTTGACAATATTAAAATTCCAATCTCCAAAATAATGCTTAAATAAGCCTTCTTTGCATTTTGCGCTGCAGAAAATTTTTGCATTAGGCATTAGTTTTATAATATCCGGCAGGGCTCCGGAATGATCTGTCTCAACGTGGTTTACAACAATGTAATCGATTTTTTTAGGGTCGATTATCTGTTTGATCTTTTCAATGAATTCTTGGCTAAAAGGCGCCATTACGCTATCCACTAAAGTATTTTTCTCGTCTAAAATCAAATAGGCATTATAGGTTGTGCCCCGATTAGTGGTATATGTATGTCCGTGAAAATTTCTTATATTCCAATCAATGACCCCTACCCAATAAATATCTTTAGCTATTTGTAATGGCTTCATATAAATTTTTTCTTTTTAATTAAAATGAATCTTTCAAGATCCTTCTTATTTCAAGATCCCGGTCTAACAATTTTTCTGAATCGACTTTAAAACTATCCTCAAAACAATCTTGCTCACTCTTATAAAAAACCCCTAAAGCAATCGGAGCCTGGCTATTATAATCCCATTCCCTAATCTTTGCCAAGGCTTGATTAAAATCCGCAGGGTTATGATCTTTTAGCTCATAAACTGTCTTATTATAGTATTCATATAAATTAAAAAATGTCACACAAACCTGCAATACATCGACTAAAGCAAAACCTTTATGCATTATTGCCTGCTTAAACAATTGCTTTAACAGCTCAATGCCGTGTGTGTAGCCGCGGCTAATGAACGTTGCTCCACTAGATAGCATAATCTCCAGAGGATTTATTGCTTTCTCCTTTGTACCATAGGGAGTTGACCGGCCTTTAAATCCCAAAGGAGAAGTCGGAGTATACTGGCCTACAGTCAAACCATAAACCCGGTTATTGTGCACAATGATTGTAAGATCAATATTGCGTTTTGCAGCAAAGATTAAATGCTCTAAGCCTTCTCCGTAACAGTCTCCATCGCCGGCAAAGCCGATTACTTTTAATTTCGGATTTGCGATTTTTATTGCCTCGGCTACAGGTAGCACCCGGCCATGGATAGAATAAAAACTGTTTGTGTCTATGTAATCAACGATCTTGGCGTGGCAACCAATACCCGAAACCAAAACAACATTTTCTAACCCTAAACCCTCCTGACTCAATTCTTTCAAAACCGTCTTAATTGCGCTGAGTATTGCAAAATTGCCGCAACCCAGGCACCAGGTATTTTTAGCATATGTCCCTAAATCTTTTGAGCTCATTTTATAAAACCTTTTTAATCTCTCTTTCTAATTCTTCCAGGAAAAACGGCCGGCCGTCATATTTTAAAATCTGTTTATCCACCTTAATCCCCTGGCAATTTAAAAGCCGCGAAAGCTGTCCGGTAATATTATTCTCAACATTAATTAATAAATTTACTCCGGAAATAGCCTGAAGAAGTTGTTCTTTGGGAAACGGAGATAAAACTAGCGGCTGGATAACCTTTAACCCCAAATGAGCGCCAATTTCAATACAAACGCCTTTATTAGAACCCCAGCAAATTATTGCCTGAGAAGAATCTGTTTTGCCATAAATTTTTACCGGCGTTTTAGCGGCTAAATCTTGAGCCAGAAATTTACATTTGCGCAGACGCTTGCCTTGCATTAATCTCGTAATTTGAGCATCCTCTGTAGTAATGCCGTATTCATCATGTTCATAGCTATCAACTTTTATTACCTGGTCTTTTTCCGGAATAAACGCTAAGGGTGAAACTCCGTTCGGGCTATCCTGATATCTTTTATAAGAATTATTCCTATCCCAAATAAGCGGGCTTTCTATTTTAAGTTTTTCAATTGAGTCTATATCAAAACTAAATGTTCCTTCGCAGGTAGTCTTATCCACAAGCACTATTGAAGGAATCTGATACTTCCACGATAGATTAAGAGCAATCCCAGCCCATAAATATGCTTCTTCTGCATCACCCGGCGCAACCAAGAAACGGGTAAATTCTCCGTGGCCGGCGTTTAGCGCAAAATGTAGATCTGATTGGCCAGTATAAGTTGGCAAACCAGTGCTTGGGCCGGTTCTCTGACCAACAACAATTACAATCGGTAACTCCGCCATGGCTGCTAAACTCACACTTTCAGTCATCAAACAAAAACCGCCGCCAGATGTACCTACTGCAGCACGTTTACCCGAATAAGCAAACCCTAAAGCCATCAAACTCACGGCAATTTCATTCTCCGGATGAATTACTTTTAACCCAAAATCATCTGCTATACCTGCTAGAAAATGCAATATATTGCTTGTCGGTGTCATCGGATAAGCAATATAAGAATTTAAGCCGGCATTAATCAATCCCAGGCTAATGGCGTCGTTGCCAGTCAATAATGGCAGGGTTTTTTGAGGAGTACTTTCTAAGCGCTCTTTCACTTCTGTCTCATTAAATGCCCTAAGCGCTACTTTTAGATTTAAATCTACTTCCCGGGAAATGTATTTCTTAAAAACTTTTTCTAAAATATTCCAATCTAAACCAAGCGCCTTGGCTAGACTGGCAATAATGCAGGAATTACGCATTACTGGTTGGGCATTCTCCTCTTTAATAATCTTATCCAAGGCTATGCCAAAAGTCTTAACCGAGGCTGGCAGGGTATCTATCTTGACTGAACCAGAATCATAGATAATTACTGCATTATCTACTAATTTGTTTTTATGTAAATCTATGCAGTCCTGATTTAATGCAAGCAAAAAATCTATTTTTTCCCGGCAGGTGGATTTCTTTTCTTTTGTTGCGCGAATGATCGAAAAAGTGTGCCCACCCCTGATAACCGAAGGGTAGTCGCGATAAATATAAATACGCTTCCCTAGCTGGTTTAAAATCTGGCCAATCAAAAGTCCGGCTCGATCAATACCATCTCCGGCCTTACCACCTATAAGAACTGCAAATTCATCCATAGACTTACCTAATTTTCCAATAAACCCTGCAATAATTTCTTGTGTTTCTTCTCTTCTTCCACGATATTCGCAATCTCTGACTTTGCCTGGGCAGCGGCTACCTGCTGGTTACAGGACTCATAGAATTTTATTGATTTATCTTCAATCGCGATGGCAAACTGCAATGCTTTTTTTGAATCCTTCAGAATTTCTTTCATCTTTTTTGAATCAATTGGCATAAAAATCTTATAATCTATTACCTGTAATAAATCGTCTTCTTCAAAACCATCTATTGTCTTTCCTCTTATGGCGAAAAGTTGTTCCTGAAAAAATTTTAAATGTTTATTTTCTTCGTTTAATAACAGTTGAAGGGTTTGCTTAACCTTTGGATTATCTGTATTCCCGGATAAACTCCCATAAAAATCTATCCCATCACTTTCAATTTTTGAAGCAATCTTATAAGCTTCCATTTCATTAAAATCAACTATTACTAAATTACCGGATTTCTCTTCAATTCTCATATTATATTCCTTTAATGAGCACATAACTTACGCAATACCGAAAGTATGACGTAAGTTATCAGTGCGAATTAAACCCCGCCCTTTTTAGATAAAATATTAAACTAAATTTTCTTTCAAGTCTTTATTTATAAAAATATAAGCAATTTCTATCTTAGCCCGCCAAAAGGGCGGGGTAAATTCAGACAGCAACTTACGTTGCTAACGCTACCGTAAGTTGCGTCTTCATTTAAGCTTCCTTCTTAAGTCTGCAAGATAAATAATGTGTTGCTTTTCTTCTTCAATTAATTTTTGGATTAATTTCCTTTGCGGCAAGGTCATAAACGAAAGGATTTCTAAAAAGAAAAGTATGGCATCTTTTTCAAAACCAATTGCATAATCTACGGCGATAATCGGGCTAGCAACTATCTGACTAAAGGAATCAGCGCTAACCTTATTATACAATAGATCATCCACAAGACTTTGCATATAACCAGTTAATTCTCCAGGGTAAGATTCAACGGATTGTGCCTCGGCAATCTCATCTCTAATATCCGTAAACTTCTTAACATGCAATTCTTCCCAATCAGCAAGACGGCTAAACAAATCTTTCATTTCTTTCTCAGAGAAACGGCTTGCCACCAGGGCGTAAAAATCCCTTCTCTTTTTTTCTTTCTCAATACCCAGCTCCACTGCTTCTACTGCAGAAAAAATTTTCGGCATTTTTCACTCCTCCCGACCTTATAATAACCAATTTTTCTTGGAAAATCAATGAATATATTGCTGGAAACTAACCCTCAAGCGCAGCCGAATCAAGTTATCGATCATAAATTATGACCTGAATAAAAAAGACGCCCCTTTCAAGGACGCCTTTGTCTCTTCTAACCCTAAGCACATTTTTAATAACTATCCATGTTTCTCATCATTAGTCAAAAAAATTAAAAACTCTGCTTAATTTTTTCAACAAATCCTTCAGCCTTTTCCGAATAGGAATTACTTACCACCTCTTTCGTGCTCAATTCTAATAATCCAATTGCTTTTTTTGCACAAATTTTTTCCATTTCCTGAAACGTAGACTTACTCCCGGTGCTTCCTTGCGTGCAGAAAAAGGCTACTGTCTTAAATTTTTGTTTATTCTGTTCTATGTATTGCCTTATTGCACAAGCCATGGTAAAAGCCCAGACTGGCGTGCCAATAACCACTAAATCATAATTAGCCGGGTCTTTTGTAAGCGGGTTTATCTGTGTTGTTTTTTTAAAGCTGGCGTCTTTTCCGGCTATCAACCAACCTTTTGCCCCACTTCTATCTTTTAAATCAAGAACCTGTTCAATATCCGCAAGAAGTAGGTTTTTAATATCTCTTGCTACTTTAGTTGTAACCCCTGTCCGAGAATAAAATACAACTAATGACTTCATAGTTCACCTCGCTTAAAGGCATTTTATACCAAAAAAACGTCCTTTTTCAAGAACGCTTCTTTGCGGTTATTTTACACCTACATCGCGTATTTAAATATTGTCCAACATTCTATTAATTATCAAGGTCGCTTATTCTCAAGGCTGAATAATATTATAGAGCTGTTCTAGGTTAGCTGGCTTTCTTATCAAACCATCCAACTCTAATAGTTTTTCAAATTTTTCATCAACCAAATCATAGCCAGTAACTAAAAACTTTTTAGCATTGGCATTGTGCTTCTTTATTATCTTAGGCAACTCTATCCCGGTTATTCCCGGCATATTAAAATCGAAAAATATAAAATCATAGGTATTTAACTCTATGAGGTTTCTAGCCTGGTCGCCGTCTAAGGCAACGTCAGCACGAATTCCTTTATTTTTTAAAAAATCCCTGAAACTAAAACAGAAATCTTTTTCATCATCAACTATCAGTACTTTTTTGTCCAACATAATACCTTCTCCCTTTGCCTACAATTATTTATTTTAGCACTAATTATAAAAACAACAAGCTTTAACCGCAAAAACGCAAAACTTAGTAATAAAAATACAAGTCATGCCGCAAAGCACGCAGAGAAAAATTTTTGCGGTTTAGCGGTTTTGGTATTATAAAAACAAATTTTGCGTTTTTTGCGTTAACGAGTTGCGCTAATCTTTCCTCTATGATAATATAAGGTAAATGAGGCCAAAGTTACGGAATGCTAATGACGTAACTTTGTCGCCGAATTTACCCCACACCCAGTTTTTACTTCTGCGTTTCTTTATAGCAGCTGGATGCGGGATTCAATTCGCGCTTATAACTTATGTCGCCTAAGATATGTAATTGCTCCATAAGTTATGCGCTCATTAAAGGAGCGCAATGATTGTTGTAACCGGAGGAGCTGGGTTCATCGGAAGTTGCCTAATTTTTGAATTAAACAAGAGAAACCGAAAAGACATAATCGTCGTTGATGAGGCGAACTTTGCCAAAAATTGTTTAAATCTAGCGAATAAACAATTCCAACAATTTATTGAAAAGTCTGAGTTTCTTAATCTGGCTAAAAACAACCAACTGCCCAAGACAATAGAAGTAATATTCCATATCGGCGCCTGTAGCTCTACTACCTTAACTGATAAGGAATATTTTATGCAAAACAATTTTCAATATACAAAAGAATTGGCCCAATTCTCCATAAACAATAAGATTCGGTTTATCTATGCCAGCTCTGGAGCGACTTATGGCGATGGCGCGCAAGGATTCTCAGATTCCAATAGTACAACCTCAAAACTAAAACCTTTAAACCTCTACGGTTTATCTAAACATCTTCTTGACTTATGGGTAATTGAAAAAGGATTTGATAAAAATATAGTTGGCCTAAAATATTTTAATGTCTTTGGCCCAAATGAATATCATAAACAAGATATGCGTAGCCTGGTGTGTAAATCTTTTGACCTTGTAGTTAAAGAAAAAAAGATGCGGCTTTTCAAATCCTACCGGACAGATTATAAGGACGGTGAGCAAAAAAGGGATTTTATTTACGTACGAGATGCCCTGCGCGCAACCCTATTTTTCTGGGATAATCCTAAAGCCAATGGCATATTTAATATCGGCACAGGCAAAGCCCGAAGCTGGAATGATTTGGCTAAT
>JAGVEL010000065.1 GCA_020058285.1 Candidatus Omnitrophota bacterium | reverse complement strand
TCAACCTGGCGCGCACCGTTTTTTATTGCAGCTAAGCTATTGGCTACTGCTAAACCTAAATCATTATGGCAATGAACCGAGATAATTGCCTTGTTAATATTCGGAACATTTTCAATAATCTGACGGATAAGTTGACCGAATTCTATTGGTTCAGTAAACCCTACTGTATCCGGGATATTAACCACTGTAGCCCCGGCATCAATTACTGCCTCAACAACCCTAAATAGAAATTCCGGTTCAGTACGGCTGGCATCCTCAGGAGAAAATTCTATGCGCTCAATCTTTTTTCTGGCGTATTTAATAGAATCAACAGCAATGCGCAGAATCTCTTCTTTAGCTTTGTTCAATTTATACTGCATATGAATCTTGGAAGTTGCTAAGAATATATGAAGCAATCTATCTTTCGCTGGGCTTACTGCTTGTATCGCTGTATCTATATCTTTTTTTAATGCCCGGGCCAAGCCACAGATAGTTACGCCCTTAACAGTTTTAGCGATTAGGCGCACTGATTCAAAATCACCCGGAGAAGAAATCGGGAAACCTGCTTCAATAATATCAACGCCCAGGCGCACAAGCTGCTTACCAATCTCAAGCTTTTCCTTCATTGTCAGGCTTGCGCCCGGCGCTTGCTCTCCGTCTCTTAACGTTGTGTCAAATATGATTAGTCTATCCATAAATAAATCAATGCTTCATCCAAGGCATCATCTTAGAGCAAAAGATGCCAACTGGCGTTTATCTTTTGCTCATTCCGATAAGGCTTTATCGAAACCTACTTCTTCATCCAGGGCATCATCTCTCTCAACTTTTTGCCCACTTCTTCTATGGGATGAGTATCACCTTTTTTTAAAAGCTCATTAAATACAGGCCTAGCTGCTTCATTCTCCTTAATCCATTCCCGGGCAAACTTGCCACTTTTTACATCCTTAAGGATTTTCTTCATCGCTTTACGGGTTTTTTCAGTAATAATCTTCGGGCCGCGGCTTAAATCGCCGTAACAAGCTGTATTAGAAACCCGGCGGCGCATGCCGCTAATACCTGTTTCCTGGATTAAATCTGTAATTAATTTTAATTCATGCAAAACTTCAAAATAAGCAATCTCTGGTTGATAGCCTGCTTCAACCAGAGTATCAAATCCGGCTTTGATTAACTCTGTAACTCCACCACAGAGCACTGCCTGTTCTCCAAAAAGATCTGTTTCAGTCTCTTCTTCAAATGTTGTTTCAATCACTCCAGCGCGAGTTGCGCCAATTGCCTTGGCATAGGCTAAAGCTAATTGCTTGGCGTTTCCCGTTGCATCTTGATAAACCGCGACCAGGCTTGGTACGCCTTTTCCTTCTTCAAACATTCTTCTTACCAATGCACCTGGACCTTTAGGCGCAATCATAAATACATCAATATTTTTTGAAGGCTTTATTTGCTTAAACCGGATATTAAACCCGTGAGAAAAACAAAGTGCCTTACCCTTCTTTAAGTTCGGCTTGATTGCTTCTTTGTAAACCTTGGCCTGGGCGTGATCTTGGGTAAGAATCTGAATTATGTCTGCTTGCTTTGCTGCCTCAATAGCCGAGACAGGATTGAAACCATCTTTTTTTGCTTGTTCAAAATTAGGCGTGCCCTCTAATTCTGAGACAACGACTTTACAGCCTGAATCACGCAAGCACAATGCCTGGCCTCGACCCTGGATACCATAACCAATAATGGCAATGGTTTTATCTTTTAGTAAACCTATGTCTGCATCATTATCGTAATAAATCTTAAGCATCTTTGCCTCCATGTTTATCCATCGCAATCCTGCCTGTTCGGACTAATTCTAAGATCTTAAATTTGGTTAACTCCCTTAAGAATTCATCTATCTTATCTTTTTGAGATGAGATCTCGATTATCGCAATTTTTTCTTTATAAAAAAGGGAGTGCGCTTTAAATTTTTCTACTAAAGACTCTAAGTGCTTCCTGTCTTTTTGATCTAGCCCCAGTTTTATCAAAAGTAACTCACGCTCAATAAATTCTTTTTTTGTCAAATCTATGACTGAGATAACATCAATCAATTTGTTAAGCTGTTTTTTTATCTGTTCTAAGATCCGCTCATCTTCGGCATTCACAATAATCGTCATACATGAAACAGTCAGATCATGTGTTTGGCCTACAGCCAAAGAATCAATATTAAAACCACGCGCGCTAAATAAACCGGATATCCGGGCTAAAACGCCGGGTTTATTTTCAACTAAAACTGAAATTGTATGCTTCACTCCTCACTCCGTTCGTCGTTACGCTAGGCCGCCGTCCAGCATCTGATTAATTGCCTGTCCTGCCGGCACCATCGGAAAGACATTTTCTTCTTCCTCGATATGAAAATCCAAGAATACGACCTTATCTGTATTAACCGCTTTCTCTAAGGCCGGCCTAACCTCTTCTTTTTTAGTAACCTTAATGCCAACCGCTCCGTAACTTTCGGCTAATTTCACAAAATCAGGATTACATAATTTCGTATAAGAATAGCGTTTATTATAGAAAAGCTCCTGCCACTGCCTAACCATACCTAAATAGCAGTTATTTAAAATTGCCACTTTGACTGGAATTTTATTCTCAACTGCAGTAGCTAATTCCTGAATATTCATCTGAATAGAGCCGTCTCCGGCAATATCAAATACGGTTTTTTCCGGCCGGGCAATTTTTGCGCCAATCGCTGCTGGAAACCCATAGCCCATAGTCCCCAGGCCGCCGCTAGAAAGAAATGTACGCGGCTTGGAATATTTATACCACTGCGCAGCCCACATTTGGTTCTGGCCTACTTCAGTCGTAATTATTGCCTCGCCATTGGTAACTTGGTATATTTCCTCGATGATATATTGAGGTTTAAGCTTGGCCGCATCTTTTTTATAACTCAAAGGGTATTTCTTTTTCCAGGAATCTATTTTTTTAAGCCAGTCCTTTGTATCCGGCGCCTTAACTACGTCAAATAATTGTGCGAGTGCGTCCTTGGCATCTGCGACAATCGGAACGTGCACGTGAATATTTTTGCTTATTGACGTCGGATCAATATCAATATGAATAACCTTTGCATTAGGCGCAAAAGTATCAACCCTACCCGTAACTCTATCATCAAAACGCGCACCCACTGCAATGATCAAATCTGAATCCATAATTGCATGATTTGCATAAGCAGTACCATGCATTCCCAGCATCCCTAATGATAAACTGTGCTCTGAAGGAAACGCGCCTAAACCCAAAAGCGTTGTAGTAACCGGAATCTGCAAGGTTTCAGCTAATTGTAAAATCTCTGCGCTGGCTCCGGAAATAACAACTCCGCCTCCGACATAAAGCACGGGTTTTTTCGCCTTCTGGATAAGCTTAGCTGCTTTTTTAATCTGGCCACGGTGCGCGATATATGTCGGATTATAGCCTCTGATTTCAACATTTGCCGGCCAGATAAATTCAGCATCTGCTGCCTGGATATCTGATGGAACATCAATAAGCACTGGACCAGGCCTGCCGGTTGATGCAATATAAAACGCCTCTCTGACTGTACGGGCTAATTCTTTAATATCCTTGACTAAATAATTATGCTTGGTTATCGACCGGGTAATGCCTGTAACATCAGCTTCCTGAAACGCGTCATTACCTATAAGGTGGCTTTTAACCTGGCCGGTAATTGCCACAACTGGTATTGAATCCATAAATGCCGTAGCCAAACCTGTTGTCAGGTTGGTTGCGCCTGGCCCGCTAGTCGCAATGCATAAGCCCACTTTGCCTGACGCCCGGGCAAATCCGTCAGCAGCATGTGCTGCTGCCTGCTCGTGGCGAGTAAGGATAAATCTTATGCCAGCATCGTATAAACAATCAAATAACGGCAAGACTTGGCCACCCGGATAGCCGAAAATAACCTCAACGTTCTCTTTCTTTAAACACTCTATTAAGATCTGTGCGCCTTTCACTTTAATTTACCCTCGGATTTGTGTCTGCAAATTATCCCGAAGTCTACCTCGAAAATATCGAAGAGATTTTCGAGGTGTTTAGACAAGGGACGGGTTTCTATTCCTTAATTTACCCTCAGATTTGCTTCTGTAAATTAACGTAGCACTGCCCCAAAGTTCGCGGAACTAACTAATTTTGCATATTTTGCCAGATATCCGCTAAGTTCTTTAAGTTTTGGTTTTCCTTTTTGATTTAGCCGATCGGTTATTGTTTTCTTGGACAGATGTAACTCCAGGCTACGCCTCGGAATATCTATTTCAATCTTATCATCATTTTCTATAATAGAAATAATCCCGCCAACTGCTGCTTCAGGCGAAATATGGCCGATACATGGGCCGCGCGTGCCGCCGGAAAATCTTCCGTCAGTAATCAAGGCTACGCTATCTGCTAAACCCATGCCCACAATCGCCGATGTTGGTGAAAGCATTTCCCTCATCCCTGGCCCGCCTTTTGGGCCTTCATTACGAATAACCACTACCTGGCCTTTCTTAATCTTTCCATTTAAAATAGCTGACATTGCTTCTTCTTCGCCTTCAAAAACTATAGCTTTTCCCATAAAACGCTGCATCTGCTTGCTGACTGCGCTTTGTTTTACAACTGCTCCTTCTGGGGCAAGATTGCCGAAAAGAATTGCTATTCCGCCTTCTTTATTATAGCTTTGAGTTAATGGACGGATTACCTGTTCGTCTTCAATCTGAGCTTCGCTAGCTATCTGATAAATGGATTTATCGCTGACTGTCTGAGTATTATTTAATTTCTGCTTTAATCTTTTTAAAACCGCCGGCACTCCGCCAGCTGCCTCAAGGTCTTCCATATAATAATCGCCTGCAGGCTCTAAGGAACAAATCGTCGGGGTCTTGCGCGAAATCATATCGAATAGTTTTAAAGGTAAGTGGATATTTGCTTCCACGCTTATCGCTAAAAGATGTAAAACTGAATTACTGGAGCCACCCAACGCCATATCCATAGTTATCGCATTTTCAAATGCTGTGCGAGTAAGGATATTTCGCGGCCGGATATCCTTCCTAACCAAATCTATAACCCTTTGACCTGACTCAAAAGCTATGCGCATTTTTTTTGCACTGACTGCTGGCGCACAAGCGCAGCCAGACAAAGACATACCTAATGTTTCGGTTAAACATGCCATTGTGTTAGCAGTATAAAGCCCCTGGCAAGAACCAGCGCCCGGGCAAGCAGCCATTTCAAGTTGTTGTAAATCTTCAGGGCTAATTTTTCCTTTTTGAGCTAAAGCCACAGCTTCAAAAGTATTACGCACTAAAGACAAACGTTTATTTTTTAATCTACCCGTAAGCATTGGACCGGCAGTAACTACAATCGCCGGGATGTTGAGCCGGGCTGCGGCCATAAGCATTCCAGGAGTAATCTTATCACAATTAGTCAATAGAACTAAACCGTCTAGTTGATGAGCATTTGTTACTGACTCAACAGAATCCGCGACTATCTCGCGCAAAGGCAAAGAATAATGCATGCCCGCGTGACCCATGGCAATGCCATCGCATACTGCTGGCACGCCAAAGATAAATGGCCGTCCGCCTGCAGCATAGATACCATTTTCAATCGCTCGCTCTAAAGAACGCATAGAAATATGGCCCGGAACTAAATCTGAAAATGACGAAGCAATGCCAATGAACGGTTTATCCATATCCCGGCAAGTTACGCCAGTTGCGTATAGCAGAGCGCGATGTGGAATACGCTCGACTCCTTTCTTGATAATATCCGAACGCATCTGTACGTGGTTCTTTTCTTTTTTATCTTTTTTGTCTTTCTTCTGTCTCTTAACCTTTTTGTGCTTAACCATACTAATCATCCCCCTCAAAATGCTTTGCCTCGGAGTATTGCTTTGTAAGATTGTCTAATTTTATCTCAACCGGCTTAATAAATTTAGCGACTAAATCCCTGGTCTTAGCCACATTAAGTTGTTTAAAAAGGAATTCGAACTTAACTTCTAAGTCCTCGCCAATTTTATCTCTTATCTTTACAGATAAATCCATAAGCTCTTTTTTAAATGCACCCAAAGCTTTTTTGCGTGCCTGATAAATGAATTGTTCGTCAGTCTGGTCGGGTTTTCTTTCATCAGCACAATTAGCCTTAACCCAATCATACATTTTTGCTTTTAAGCTAGCCGGAAAAGATTCATTTTCATAAATCATATTTTGAAATTCTGTTGCTAAATGCACTTCTGCAGTTTCGGTCTCCGGGAATTTATGAAATGCCTCTGCCGGCAATGTTGATGCGCCGTGCTGGACTGCGCCAGCCATCGCATATTTTTTCCGGGCCATCTCAGACAGAACCTTTAGTGTGTCAAAATCAAGCTTTACCTTGGCCACACTTCCGTCGGGTAGAACCACTCCGCCGTGGCTCGTTCCGGTCTGGACGCTAATCTTAGCAATCCCTTCTAATAAACCCAATCTTTTCGCTTCTTTTTCAAAGCCTTGCATAAACGCATCTAATTCTTCAGGAGAACTATTGACCTTTCCCACCTCGCCAATCTCTCCGCCAACAGAAACAATAATTCCTTTGGGTTCGTTCTGACGGATAAAGCTAGTCATTTGAGAACAAATCTCAAAATTTAATCTTTGCTCCTCTTCCTTATTTGTCTTGGTTAAATCAACAAGCGTTGAACTATCAATATCAATATTAAAAAACCCCGCGGCTATTGATTGCGCAATTATCTTTTTTAACCCAACAATTTCTTCCTGTCTATTTGCGCTAAATTTTTTAGCATTAACCTGAAAATGATCACCCTGAATAAACACCGGACCAATATACCTTTCCTTAATTGCTGCAGCAAGGCATATGGCAGCATATTCAGTCGGAGATTGGTCAGTATAACCCATTTCTGAGCGGGCAATCTCTAGGATAAATGCGCACGCTTCAAGTTTTTTGCCTACCCGAAAAATTGCTCTGGCCAAATCATAGGTAAGTGCCCGTAAATTAATTGCCGGAACAGTAAACCCGCTAAACTTACCTTCTCCGCGGGCTTTATATAAATTATAAATTGAGGCTAAAAATATAGCGCTTCTAGCTGCCTCATTTCTAATATTAATTGCGATATCATGTTTTACACTTGCGTCTTTAGTAGTTACGAGTTCGTACGCTAGTTGATCAATGTTAAATTTTGCCATCTTAAATTATCCTTTCCTGTTTTATCCTAAACTGTTAAAAATATCTGCGATTATCCGCGTTAAATTTATCTGCGGAAATCCGCGTTTATGTAACTATTCTAATTAATCTATACAAAGCATCTATATTAATTTTTCTTTTTTTAATTGCTACCCCCAAATCAACTACGCTTAACTTTTCGCCAATAATGCCTACGGCTTTACCGAATCTGCCTTTGATTAACAAATCCACTGCCGCAGCTCCCAGGTACGTAGCCAATATTCTATCCGTCGCAGTCGGGGTGCCACCGCGCTGAATATGGCCTAATACTGTCACGCGGGTTTCTAATTTTGTAACTTGAGTAATTTTTTTAGCAACTTCTTCGCCGCTGGCTGCGCCTTCAGCAACAACAATAATCCAGCTTGACTTTCCTTTTTTTTCGCCTGCCTCTATATCCTTACACATCTTAGGCAAGCTAAACTTCTTCTCCGGGATTAAACATTCCTCAGCGCCTGCGCCTATAGCAACATTTATCGCGATATACCCCGAATGTCTACCCATTACTTCTACTACAAAAATTCTTTCTAAACTTGTTGCTGTATCGCGAATTTTATCTATTGCCTCTAGCGCTGTATTCATAGCGGTATTACAACCAATAGTTCTCTCTGTGCCACACACATCATTATCAATTGTTCCGGGCATGCCCACAGTCGGAATTCCCCAATTTTTAAAAAGTGCTTGTGCTCCGCGATAACTTCCGTCTCCGCCGATTACAACCAAAGCATCAATATCATGCTTTTTTATAACCTCAACTGCTCTTCTTTGGCCAGTTCTTGTTTTAAATTCTTCGCAGCGCGCAGTCTTAAGAATAGTCCCGCCGCGGTTAATAATATTTGATACTGAACGATGATCCATTAAAATTACTTCGTCATTAATCAGGCCAGCATAGCCACGCAATATTCCCAACACCTGGATATTATTATGCAGGGCGTAGCGCACAACACTGCGAATTGCCGCATTCATCCCCGGCGAATCTCCGCCACTGGTTAGCACTCCGATTCTGTTTATTACTTTAGTCTTCATATATCATCCCGGCTTCACGTGCCTTGCTGCCAACTGGCCAAATATTCCTGCTGCTGTTTAGTCAAAGAGTCAATCTTTATGCCCATCGATTCAAGTTTCAATTTTGCTATTTTTTCATCAATATCTTTTGGCACAGAGTAAACCTTATTCTCTAACTGTTGGGCATTTTTTACAATAAATTCAGCACAAAGAGCCTGGTTTGCAAAACTCATATCCATAACCTGCGCTGGATGGCCCTCAGCTGCAGCTAAATTTATAAGCCGGCCATCGCCTAAAAGATAAATTCTCTTATTATTCTTTAAGGTATACTCTTCTACAAAATCCCGGATAATTCTTTGCTTTTTGCTTATCTTTTTCAAGGAATCAATATCTATCTCTACGTTGAAATGCCCGGAATTAGCTAATATTGCTCCGTTCTTCATCAACAAAAACGCATTTTTATTAATAACATTTATGTCGCCGGTTGTAGTTAAAAATATATCACCAATCTTCGCTGCCTCAGCCAAAGGCATTACCCTAAACCCGTCCATTGTTGCCTCTAAGGCTCTTAACGGGTTAACCTCGGCAATAATGACTTTAGCGCCCATTCCATTGGCGCGCATTGCCACACCCTTACCGCACCAGCCATAACCACAAATAACAAAAACCGAACCAGCGATAAGTCTATTGGTTGAACGGATTATTCCGTCAATTGTAGATTGGCCTGTGCCGTAACGATTATCAAACATAAACTTTGTCTGGGCGTCATTTACGGCAATTATCGGATAACGCAATCTCTGCTCTTTTTCCATTGCCCTCAACCTAATAACGCCTGTTGTTGTCTCTTCTGTGCCGCCAATACAATAATCTATGTTAAATTTTAAAGGTTCTTTATGTAATGTTGAAACTAGGTCTGCGCCGTCATCCATGGTAATACGCGACTTTATTGATAGACAACTGGCTATGTGTTTATAATATGAACGGCTATCCTCGCCTTTAATTGCAAATGTGCTTATTTTAAAATCATGTACCAGGCTCGCTGCAACATCATCCTGCGTGCTTAAAGGATTTGATGCGCACAAAGCAATGTTCGCTCCACCAGCCTTCAGTGTTACCATTAAATTTGCTGTCTCAGTTGTTACATGAAGGCAGGCCGCAATATTAATACCCTTAAGAGGCTTTTCTTTACTGAAACGCTGCCTAATCTTTGAAAGAACCTTCATATCCTGAGCAGCCCACTCTATCCTTTTCTCGCCCTTTTTTGCTAAACGGATATCCTTGATATCATATATCACAAGCGCACTCCTTTTGAGTTGGATTTATTTTATCCCTTTCTGTATTTCCTTAACCTTATCTGTTCTCTCCCAATTAAACCCAGAAGTAGAAATCCGGCCAAAGTGTCCGTAACTCGCAGTCTGGCGGTAAATAGGCCGTAATAAATCCAAAGAATCTATAATTCCACGTGGAGTCAAAGGAAATACCTTTCTAATTATATTTATTAACTTTGCATTATTGATCTTGGATGTCCCATAAGTCTCAACCATTATTGACAGCGGATCAGCCCGGCCAATACAATATGCAAGTTGAATCAGGCACTTTTTGGCTAGCTTTGCTGCGACGATGTTTTTAGCAATGTAGCGCGCCATGTAAGCTGCAGACCTGTCTACCTTTGAGGGATCCTTACCTGAGAATGCTCCTCCGCCGTGCGGCACGATTCCGCCATAAGTATCCACGATAATCTTTCTTCCGGTCATCCCTGTATCAGATTGCGGCCCACCTATTAGAAATTTACCGGTTTCATTGACATAGAATTTTGTTTTTTTATCAATCCAATTCCCTAACACTGGTTTGGCAATTTTTTCAATCAAAGCTTGCCTTGCTTCAGGCTTCATTTTTGAACCGGTTTTATCCAGCGCCTCCTCTGTGTGTTGTGTAGCTAAAACAGCTGAATCAACTCTTACCGGTTTATCTGCTATATATTCAACAGTAACCTGTGACTTACCATCTGGGCCAAGAAATTTCAGGATATTATTTTTTCTTACAAAACTCAATCTGGCTGCTAATTTATGAGCTAAGATAATCGACAAGGGCATCAGCTCATCAGTCTCATCGCAGGCATAACCCATCATCATTCCCTGGTCTCCTGCTCCACCCCGGTCAACGCCTTGCGAGATATCCGGAGATTGAGCATGAATTGCATTAAGGATTGCACAGGTTTTAAAATCCAAGCCATATTTAGGAGAATTGTAACCAATCTCCTGAATAATTTTTCGGCTAACTTGATGAACATCAACATAAGCACGAGTAGTAATCTCCCCGCCAACAATAATTAGCCCCATTGTCGCATAGGTCTCGCAGGCAACGCGACCTGACGGGTCCTGCCTTAGAACATCATCTAAAATACCGTCGGATATTTGATCACATAATTTATCCGGGTGACCTTCGGTTACTGATTCAGAAGTGAAAAAGAAATCTTGCTTATTCATGCCTTCTCCTTAATTTGCCCTTGTTTTCGGGTCTGCGAATTAATCTCCTACACAATCTTGGTAAAACCAAGATTGTATTAGGACTAATCTTGAACAATTCTTGGGCCGCTTTGCGGCCCGCGAATTGTGCAAGGCGAAGTCTACCTCGAAAATATCGAAGAGATTTTCGAGGTGCTTAGACAAGGGATATGTTTATTTTAAACAATTGTCGGCTGTGTTATTGCTTGAAAAGTTTTATTCGCCTTAAAATACTGCTGCTTATCTCCAATATCAAACCACTGGCCGCTAAATGTATAGCCATAGGCCTCTGATTTATTAACCAGCCATTTAATATAATAGCCTAAGGCATCGCTCTTCTGGTTGGATGAAAGATACTTCTCAATTATCTTTAATTTCTCCTTTGGAAAATAGTAAAGACACATAGCTACCAAGCTTGACTTGGGAATTTTTGGTTTTTCCTGGAATTCTATAATTTTTTTATTACGGTCTAATCTCACTACGCCGTATTCGCTGACTTGCGATTTTTTCTTAAAATCAAAAACTCCAATACAAATTTTTTCTTTCTGACTACAAAATTTTAAAAACGCCCCTAACTTAGCATCAAAAAGGTTATCAGTGCCGATAACCACAATGTCATCGTTAATTCTTTTCTTTTTGATCACGAATTTGAGATCAGCAATAGCGCCTAGTTTATCCTTTTCAGTTTTAGTCTTATCGTTAAGGATTGTAATCTTCTTTTTGAATGCGTAATCACTCTGCCATTTAATAAAATCAGTATGAAATCTAGCATTGGTCACCACGATAATCTCATCTATGCTCGGGATTAATTCCAGTTTTTGGATAATTGTGTTAATAACCGGGACACAATCAATCGGTAAAAGTGATTTAGGAAAATTTAAAGTCAAAGGATAAAGCCTTGTGGCGTAACCTGCTGCAAGTAATATTGCTTTCATTACTGTTCCTTAGATTTAATCTTCTTAGCTTAAGTCTTAAGCAACTCTTTTAATCTTAACTTGCTGAATTCCTCTACCTCTTTAGCACTGGACAAAGACATCGCCTTAGCCGCAATCTCTTTGGCCTGTTTATAGTTAATCGAACGGATAATCTTCTTTACCTCAGAAATTGCCACAGTAGAAACGCTAAATTCATCTAAACCCATACCTAAGAGTAAAATTACCAAAGCCGGCTCAGCAGCCATCTCGCCGCACATCCCCACCCAGATATTTGCTTTGTGACCCGCATCAATTATTGTTTTAATTAAACGCAATACAGCCGGATGAGTTGGTTCATATAGATATGCCACCTTCTCATTGCTCCTATCTACGGCGAGGGAGTATTGAATTAAATCGTTTGTACCGATGCTAAAGAAACTAACTTCCTTAGCTAGGATGTCACAAGTAAGAGCAGCAGAAGGTACCTCAATCATTGCCCCCACAGCAATATCTTTATCAAAAGGAATTTTTTGTTTTTTTAATTCCAGCTTACATTCATCCAATAGTTTATTCGCCTGCTTTAACTCTTCAATTCCAGAAATCATCGGATACATTAAGTTTAAGTTGCCGTGAGCCGATGCCCGGAGGATTGCCCGAAGTTGAACTTTAAAAATCTGCGGCTGGGCCAAGCAGAAACGAATCGCCCGCCAGCCTAAAAATGGCGTCATCTCCCGGGGGATATTTAATGCTGATAAAAATTTATCGCCCCCTAAATCTAAGGTCCGGACAATCACCGGATGCGGACTGACTTTTTCGGCGACAGCCCGATATCGCTTGTAATGCTCTTCCTCTGAAGGCAAGTCTTTCCTGTTCATATAAAAGAATTCTGTACGATACAGACCAACGCCTTCGCCGCCGTGAGCAATAACCGAGTCTACTTCTTCGGGCAATTCTATATTGGCAGCTAAGACTATTTTTTTACCGTCTAGAGTCACCGCTGGAAAATCTCTAAGCTCCTGAACTGTTGTTGAACGCTGGAAAATTTTTTCTTTTTCCATCGTATATTTAGCAATCTGATCCTTGTTTGGATTGACTATGACTATACCTTCGGCTCCATCAACAATGAGTTTATCATCATTCCTTATGGTCAGAGTTGCCTGCTCTAACCCGACCACAGCCGGAATCTCAAGGCTTTTGGCTAAAATTGCAGTGTGTGATGTCCGACCGCCGATATCAGTAGCTATAGCAACAACGTGCTTCTTCTGCATCGCTGCAGTATCAGATGGAGATAAATCATGAGCAACTACAATCACCGGCTCATCCAAATCGGATAGGCTCTTTTGCTTCTTGCCTAAAAGATTATGGATAATTCTGCGGGCGATATCGTTAATATCTGAAACCCTCTCGCGCAAATATTCGTCCTCAATCTTTGAAAAAACCTTAACATATTTTTCTAAAGCCTCGGTAAAAACATATTCCACGCACAATTTTTCTTTTTTGAGCCGCGAGATAACTTCGTCAATTAACATCCGGTCTTCCAAAACAAGCAAATGTGCGTCAAATATCTCGCTACCGACACTACCCATATCCCGGGCTATCTTTTTCTGGATAAGTATAATCTGTTTACGCGTCTCAATAAGTGCTTCTTCAAAACGGGCAATCTCAAAAGGAATATCGCTTTCCTTAATCGGACGCTTTACTGCATGCAGCTCCTGCTTACCAAAGATATAAGCAGTGCCAATGACAATACCGGGTGCAGCCGGGATTCCTTTTAATTGAATAAAATTACCCATCTTTACTAATCAATCCTATAAGTTGGTCTATTGCTTCTTCGGCGTCCGGGCCTTGCGCAATTATAGTGATGCGCGCTCCTTTTTCCGCAGCCAGCATCAAAATACCCATTATTGATTTGCCATTAACCTCTTGTTTTTCCTTCTTAATAATGATTTCTGAATCAAATTTATTAGCCAACTGCACAAATAGGGCTGCTGGCCGTGCATGAAGGCCTAGTTTACTTTTAATAATTGCTTCTTTTTCTATTGTTTTCATTTATAGATTAAACAGTCAAAAAAAGTTTATCAAACATAATTGGTTATAATATTTAAGATTACCTTGGCTAATTTCTTGTTATCGTGGCGGACAAAATCTGTGAAATTCAATAAATCGCCTCTAACCACTAAGAAACCGGCATTGCGTATCCGCTCGCAATCAGCAACAACCGGATAAGAATTCTGCTCTCTATACTGAGCTAAAAATTTCTCAGGGATGTTGGCACTATTAACTACACAACAATCAACTATTCTTTTATCTGTGTGGGTAATTAGTGCCTGCAGATGATCAAATGCACTATAACCATCAGTTTCCCCCTTCTGGGTCATAACATTACAAATATAGACTTTAAATGCCCTGGATTTAACTATTGCTTCGTAAATCTGCCGGATTAATAAATTCGGGATTATACTTGTATATAAGCTTCCTGGCCCAAGGATAATTAATTCTGCTTCATCTATTGCCTTTATTGCGCCCTTGGATGCCTTGACCTCTTCAGGCGAAAGAAATACCTGAGCAATCCTACCTTTCCCTTGCGGAATACTTGCCTCTCCAATAGCCTTAGTGCCATCAGAATAGGTTGCATTTAACGTAACCCTATCTAAGGTTGCTGGTACAACTTTCCCGCGTATAGCTAGAACCTTGCTCGATTCCTCAATGGCCTTTTCAAAATCTCCTCCAGTAAGCTTAGTCATTGCTGTAATAAAAAGATTCCCAAAGCTATGGCCCTGCAATTCTGTTTCTTCGCCAAACCGAAACTGAAATAGATTTTGCATCAACGGCTCGGCATCAGCTAATGCCACGAGGCAGTTGCGGATATCTCCGGGAGGCAAAACATTAAATTGCGCACGTAAGCGGCCTGAAGAGCCACCGTCATCAGCCATAGTCACGATCGCCGTGAGGTTGCTTGTAAAGCTCTTCATGCCTGACAGAAGCACCCCTAAGCCTGTGCCTCCGCCGATAGCCACAATCTTAGTGCCTTTTTCTAATTGCCGTTTACGAAATATAATATCTACTAAATCCTGGTCTGCCTGCGGCAAAAAAACAGCGATGAATGACTTCATCATTTTTTTAATGCCGGCGATAACCAGAGCAATCCCGATAAGTATTGCCAAAACATCAATTGCCTTTATTATCAGAAATTCGTCAAATAATAGCCTTGCTGAACCAATACCCACAACAAACAAACCCGCACCAGTCAAGAGAATCCAACGCTTAATCCTCATCCCGGGATATAACCATTTTAGAATTCTTTTAACTCTAGCTAACATTTAGATCTTTCTCTCGTCTTCCTGGGCAATAACTTTTAAGATCGTAGCTTCGTCGCGTGCGCTTTTAAGTTTGTCCCTGAAATATTTATCCTTTAACAGGCGGGAAATCCTGGCTAATGCCTTAAGGTGTGGGCCTGCAGAATCCTGAGGTGCAATGAGAAGAAAAAATAAATAAACCGGTTCACCATCCAAAGAATCAAAGTTAACGCCGCTCCTCGACAAACCAAAAGCCGCAACTAATTTAGATACGTTTTCGCTTTTCCCGTGGGGAATGCCTATTCCCTGGCCAATAGCTGTTGAACCCAAGGCCTCGCGGGCTAGTAAAACCTCCATTAATTTGTTTTTATATTTCTTATCAATCTCTCCGGCTGAAATTAACAAATCAAGTAATTCAGAGAGTATTTCTTGTTTATCTGATCCTTTCAGATCTGCACTGATGGCTTTTTTTGGCAAAAAATCCATTACTTTCATTACATCCTCCATTCTTGTACCATAGATGATCGTAGATATCCGCGTTAATTTGTGTATTTAAAATTTTAAATAAAGCGGGAGACGGGATTCGAACTCATCATAGGGGCTCCTTGCCCCTAATGACGCTCGTCGTTCCACTCCTCGCTGTCACCCCGTAGTATCTTCGAAGAAGCTATTCTTGAGGGGAAAATCATCTTTTCCCCTCAAACTCCTCTTTTGTTCAAATCCCTCAATGGAAAATCAGAGCGGGAGACGGGATTCGAACCCGCGACATCAACCTTGGCAAGGTTGCACTCTACCAACTGAGTCACTCCCGCGTCGTTCGCTAATTAGTTTTCGGTTTCGCGTTTCGTCTTATAAATTTTTACGTTACCTTTTAACGTAACCGATATCTCTTGCGGACGGAGGGAATTGAACCCCCATGAGTTTCCTCATATGGTCCTAAGCCACACGCGTCTGCCAGTTCCGCCACGTCCGCGTAATTCGTCGCTATATCAAAGTTATATGAGCCACCCGCGACTCGAACGCGGCACACCCACCTTAAAAGGGTGGTGCTCTACCAGATGAGCTAGTGGCCCTGAATTTTTGCTTTTAAAAAATTCACCCCGAGGCAGTGTTCCTTTGTTATTAAAGCCGAGGGGGATAATAAAGATTAAAATTTAACTATTTCTTCTTCTTTTTCTTTTAAAATCTGATCAATTTTTTCAATATACCTATCTGTAATCTTTTGGATTTCTTCTTGGGATTTAAAACGATCATCCTCTGTAATCTTAGAATCTTTCTCTAAATGCCTAACCCTTTCAATCTCATCCCGGCGAATAGTACGCAAAGACACCCGGCCATCCTCAGCCATGTCCTTTGCTTGTTTCTTTAGCTCCTCGCGCCTTTCCTTTGATAACTGGGGGATGCTTAACCGGACAACTTTACCGTCGTTTGTCGGAGTCAGGCCAAGATTGGCCTTTTGAATTGCTTTCTCAATCTCCGGAATCGCTGATACATCCCAAGGTTGAATCACCAGTAACCTTGCATCCGGCACGGAAATAGAAGCGATTTGCTTGAGAAGCGTAGGCGTACCGTAATAATCCACGTGGACACCTTCTACTAAACCAGGTTGAGCCCGGCCAGTCCTTACATGGGCAAATTCCCGCTGCACAGCCTCCAACCCCTTCCTCATCTTTTCTTCTGTTTCAACCAGAATATTTTTTGTATCCATTTTGATTACCCCTAAAATTTAAAAAATTGTTTTCTGACACGAAAGGTTACAAAGGTAAGTTTTTAAAAAGACTGCGTTAACTAACAATTGTGCCAATATGCTCGCCTAATACCGCCCGCTTTATATTGCCTGGTTTATTAAGATTAAAAATTATGATCGGCAGATGATTATCCATGCAAAGGCTTATCGCCGTTGCATCCATAATCTTTAAACCTTTCTTTAATACACTAATATATGTAAGTTTAGAAAATTTCTTTGCCTTCTTGTCTTTAAGCGGATCTGCCGAATACACTCCGTCTACGCGTGTAGCTTTTAAGATTGCCTCGGCTTTTATCTCCATGGCTCTTAACGCAGATGTTGTATCTGTAGTAAAATAAGGGTTTCCCGTACCAGCAACAAAAATAACTACACGCCGTTTCTCTAAATGCCGCATTGCTCTGCGCCGGATATAAGGCTCAGCAACCTGATGCATTTCAATCGCAGTCATTACCCGGGTAGGAACACCAATATTTTCCAAGGTATCCTGCAAGGCTAAGCCATTAATTACCGTGGCCAGCATTCCCATATAATCTCCAACCGTGCGCTCAATACCCAATGATTTCTCATTCGCCTGGCCGCGGAAAATATTTCCTCCGCCGACCACAACGCTTACCTGTACGCCCATTTGGACAATCTCTTTTATCTGCAGAGCGATTGTCTTACAGGTATGCATGTCAATACCGTGTTCGCGTTGGTTACCGAGCAACGCCTCGCCACTTAACTTTAAAACAATGCGCTTAAATTTTGGCTGGATCATTCTTCTCCTAAACAAAATCTGGTAAACCTCTTTATTATTATATTTTCGCCAACCTTGGCAATTATTGAAACTATGTAATCCCGCACGCTTTTCGCTGGGTCTTTTATAAATGCCTGGTCTAGCAGACAATGCTTCTTTAAAAAGTCTTCTAATTCATTCTCCTTTATATTTTTCTTAACCTCCTGCGGCACGCTTTCAAAATCAATATACAAGGGATTTGCCGCAGCTATCTGCATAGCCACATCCTTGCTTAACCGCAGAAATTCATCATTTCTAGCCACAAAGTCAGTTTCGCAATCTATCTCAACCAGGACACCTAATTTGGCTCCGGAATGGATATAAGCCTCTACCCTGCCTGCGCCGGTTGTCCTGCCTGCTTTCTTCTTAGCAATATCTAAACCTCTTTTTTTTAATATTTCTATTGCCCTGATTTTATCGCCTTTCGCCTCTTCTAAGGCTTTACGGCAATCGCTTACCCCTGCGCTGGTAAGCTCGCGCAATTCTTTTATGTGATCAACCTTAACCGCTGTCATTTA
>JAGVEL010000044.1 GCA_020058285.1 Candidatus Omnitrophota bacterium | reverse complement strand
GGTATGAAAAAAAATGGTAAGATCAAGGTTGTTATTTTATGCGGTGGACGAGGTACGCGTTTAGGAAACGAGACAGACTCTAAGCCAAAACCGATGATTGAAATAGGCAATCGACCTATGCTCTGGCATATTATGAAGATATATGCTCATTATGGCCTCAATGATTTTATTCTGTGCTTGGGTTATCAAGGTTGGATTATAAAAGAATTTTTCTTAAATTATGTTGCTAAGATTTCAGATGTTAGCCTTCAATTAGGGGATAAGAATTTTGCAACATATCATACCAGTAATGATGAGGCGGATTGGAAAATTACCCTAGTTGAGACCGGTGAGGCTTCTCAGACTGGTGCTCGGGTTTGGAATGCGCGCAAATATTTAAAAGATTGCGATATATTCAGCCTTACCTATGGGGATGGCGTTGCCAATATTGATATTGCAGCTTTATTAGACACTCATAAAAAATCTGGCCTGGCTGGGACAATAACCGGAGTTCATCCCACTGGGAGGTTTGGCGAGATGGAGATCCAGGGCAATTTAATCTCCGAATTTAATGAGAAACCAAACGTGAGCATGGGATTAATCAATGGCGGTTTTATGGTTTTTAATTCAAATGTCATAAATAAATATTTTAAAGAAGGAGAGGATTTAATTTTAGAGGATGAAGTGTTGGGTAAAATGGTTAAAGACAAACAATTGGGCGTTTATCAACATAAAGGATTCTGGCATTGTATCGACACACCTCGAGAATACAGCATTTTGAATGAGATGTGGAAAAATAATAAGGCGCCCTGGAGGGTTTGGCAAGAAAATGTCTAAAAGTTTCTGGAAAAATAAAAAAGTGCTTATTACTGGTTATGGAGGATTTTTAGGTTCACATCTTACGCGGGCCTTATTGAACAATCACGCCAAAATATGCGGGTTAGATATTAAGACATGCCGCTTGGATACTATTCTCTCTCGGGGTGAGCTAGATAGGATAACCGTTATCAAAGGCAGCGTAGAAAACCTTTCCCTGCTCACTAGTATTATTCAAAAACAAAATATTGAATTTATTTTCCATATTGCTGCCGAAGCTTTAGTCGGTAGATGTTTTAAAAATCCTTTAAAGGCTTTTTCTACTAATATTAAAGGGACATGGAATATTTTAGAGGCCGCCAGACACAGCCAAAGCATTAAGGCTGTAGTTGTGGCTTCTAGCGATAAGGCTTATGGGGATCAGGTTAGGCTCCCTTACAGAGAAACATTTCCCTTACTTGGCAGGCATCCTTATGATGTTTCCAAAAGCTGCGCTGACTTGCTGGCCTATACCTATTTTCATACCTATGGAGTACCAGTATGCGTAACTCGTTGCGGTAATATTTTTGGTCCGGGAGATTTTAATTTCTCTAGAATTATCCCGGAGACTGTACGTTCAATTATAAACGGAAAAACCTTAATTATCCGTAGTGATGGTAAATTTACGCGCGATTATATCTATATAGATGATATTATTTCTGCTTATCTATTGCTGGCCCAGAAAATGGCAAGATTAGGTTTTTTTGGACAGGCGTTTAATTTTAGTAATGAATTGCCGATATCAGTAATAGAGCTGGTAAAAATAATTTATAAATTAGTCGGAGAAAAAGAAAATTATAAGATACTCAATCAAGCGCACTTTGAGATAAAGCACCAATATTTATCCTCATCCAAGGCAAGGAAGGTAATTGGCTGGAGACCCAAATTTAGCTTAGAAAAAGGATTAAGGAAGACAATTTACTGGTATAGTAAATTATTTCAAAAATAGCTTTGTTTCCTTTGATGATACGGGGGTATTCATGAGCGATACTTTTGATTTTAATAAACTATTTATATTTGAGCTAGCCAATAACCACATGGGTGATGTGGAGCACGGGATTGAAACAATTAAACAAATAAGAAAAGTCTGCGAGAAGTTTGATTATAAATTCGGTTTTAAACTTCAGTATAGGAATCTGGATACTTTCATTCACCCTAAGTTTAAGGCAAATGAAGATATCAAATATGTTAAGCGTTTTGAGGAAACGCGACTTGATGAAAATGAGCTAAATTTAGTAAAGAACGAAATTAAAAAACAGAAGTTTATTTCTATCTGTACGCCGTTTGATGAAGATTCTGTTAACCTGATTGAAAAACACGACTTTGATATAATAAAAATTGGGAGTTGTTCATTTAATGATTGGCCGTTACTTGAGCGAGTAGTTAAGACTAATAAGCCGCTTATTTTATCTTTAGGGGGAGCATCGCTTGAGGATATGGATAAGGTTATCGTTTTTCTTGAACATAGACAAAAGGTTTTTTGTCTTATGCATTGTGTTGGCGAGTATCCGGCATTATCAGAAAATCTTGCGCTTAACCAAATTGATTTTATTCGTAATCGATATCCTAATATACCAGTTGGTTATTCAGGCCATGAAAACCCGGATAATCTAGATGCAATTAAAATAGCTATTGCCAAAGGGGCTTCTATTTTTGAAAGACATGTTGGCCTGGCAACCGGAAGATATGAATTAAATAAATATTCTTCTACTCCTGAGCAGATTGAAAAATGGTTATCAAGCGCTGAAGAATCATTCAGGATGTGTGGTTTTTCAAATAACGCAAGATATATAACGGAAACAGAGACAGAGGGCTTAAGGCAATTAAAAAGAGGCGTTTTTGCTAAAGGTGATATTGCAAAAGATGAAAAAATTAATCTTTCAGATTTATTCTTGGCAATCCCCAGCGTGAATGGGCAGCTTCTATCCAGTGATTTATCCAAATACGCGCAATTTTTTACTAAGAAAAAAATAAATAAAAATGAACCAATCATGTCTTCGGATGTCCAAGCTAGTAATTTAAGAGATAAAGTCTTGCAGATTATAAATAGAGTAAAAGACATACTTATAGAAAGTAAAATTAGCCTACCAGACAAGGTAGAATTTGAGTTATCACACCATTATGGAATTGATAATTTCGAAAATTTCGGTGCAGCAATAATTAATTGTATTAATCGAGAATACTGCAAGAAATTAATAATAGTGCTTCCTGGTCAAAGGCACCCGTATCATTATCATAAGAAAAAAGAGGAAACCTTCCATATCCTTTATGGCGATATTGCCTTAGTTCTCGATGGTAAGGAAAAAGAATACAAACCAGGGGAAATGGTAGTTATTGAGAGGGGAGTCAAACATAGCTTTAGTTCGACGAGGGGAGTGGTTTTTGAGGAGATATCAACTACTCATTTTATAGAAGACTCATTCTATGATGATGAGAAAATAATCAAAAATAAAGACAGAAAAACCGAGATGACATTCTGGTCTGACTGGCTTATTAAGCCTATCGCATAATGTTGGGGGGTAATTTATTTGTTAACAATTGCTTGGGATGTAGATGATGTATTGAATAATCTAATGCAGGAGTGGTTTTGTAAATTATGGCTGCCGGCTCATCCTGGGTGTTCTCTTGCGTTTGAGAAAATAGTAGAAAACCCACCGCACAAGCTTTTAGGAACAAGTAAACAGGAGTATTTAAAATCATTAGATGAATTTAGGCTCTCCAAACAATTTCAGGAGATTAAACCAGTACCCGAGACTAAAGATTGGTTTTTAAAATATGGGGATAATTTTCGCCATATTGTAGTTACTGCGGTGCCGATGAGGCAATCTCATCTGAACGCTGGATGGGTATTAAGTAATTTTGGCCGCTGGATTAGGACATTACATTTTATTCCATCGCTACGCAAGGGAGAAAAAATAATTCAATATGATAGAAATAAAACAGATTTTTTGCATTGGTTTGGAAAGGTAGATATTTTTATAGATGATAATGAACAAAATATACTCCGCAGCCAAGAGTTAGGAATAAAAGGAATTTTATTCCCCCGGCCTTGGAATAGCAGTAAATTAACTGTAAAACAGACATTAGAGAAACTTACAAGAATTTCCAAATTATAAAATGAAAGATGATTAAATTATCGGATTATGTATTTAAGTTTATTTCTGGGCTGGGTGTAAAGCATGTTTTCTTGTTGCCGGGTGGCGGTTGCATGCATCTGGTTGATTCCTTGGGGAAAAATTCTAATTTGGAAAGTGTGTGTTGCCTTCATGAACAAGCAGCAGCTATGGCTGCGGAAGGCTATGGTCAGTATACTAATAATATTGGCGTTGTACTTGTGACTACAGGGCCAGGTGGAACAAACGCTATAACTGGTGTTGCTGGCGGATGGATTGACTCAACACCAATGCTCATTATATCCGGCCAGGTAAAACGCCAAGATTTGATTAGTAATTCTGGCGTGAGACAAATGGGTATTCAAGAAGTTGATATTATTTCAGTAGTTAAGAATATCACAAAATATGCTGTTACAATTATTGAACCATCAAGCATAAAGTATCATTTAGAAAAAGCTGTTTTTATTGCGCGAACTGGCCGGCCTGGTCCGGTTTGGATAGATATTCCTTTGGATGTTCAAGCAGCTAGCATAGAGGAAAATGAACTCAAAGGTTTCCAATCTACTGAAATTCTGCTCAAGGAGGACAAAGAAGAACTGGGAAGATCTGTGGACAGAGCCATTCAGTTAATTAATGAATCTCGCAGGCCCGTAATCTTGGCCGGTAACGGCATCAGATTGGCTGAGGCGCTAGATGATTTCCTTGATTTGATTAATTACTTAAAAATTCCCGTCTTAACAACTTGGAAAGCGATAGATTTCTTGCCGGATAATCATGAGCTATTTTTTGGAAGGCCTGGGTCCATAGGTCAGCGTGGGGCAAATTTTATTCAACAGAATTGCGATCTTTTGCTGACTATAGGCGCAAGACTTGATCTTGCGCAGGTGGGTTTCAATCACCAAAATTTTGCTCGTTTAGCCAAAAAAGTCATTGTTGATATTGATGCTTCTGAAATTAAAAAGCTCAAGATGAATATTGATCTTCCAATTTGTTCGGGTGCCTTGGTATTTATAAGAGAGTTGCTAGAGAAAAAAGATAAGATTATATTTAAAGACCGTTCAAAATGGCTCTTTCGCTGTCGAGAGTGGGTTAGTAAATACCCTGTAGTATTATCCGAATACTGGGAGCAAAAAAAATATGTTAATACATACGTATTAATAGATTGTTTATCTGATTCGCTTAATAATAACGATTGTTTGGTTCCGGGTAGTTCTGGAGGTTGTAGTGAAATTAGTTTGCAGGCGTTTAAGGTAAAAAAAGGCCAGCGTGTCTTTAATACGCCGGGTTTAGGAGCAATGGGATTTGGCCTTCCAGCAAGTATTGGGGCAAGTCTGGCAAGCGGCAAGAAACGCACTGTAACCATTATTGGCGATGGCGGATTACAATTGAATATTCAGGATTTAGAGACGATCGCACGGTTGAATTTACCTATAAAGATATTTGTTTTGAACAATAATGGATACGCTTCAATTAGGAATACACAAAAGAGTCATTTTAAGGGACATCTAGTCTGCTGTGACCCTTCAAGCGGATTGACCTTGCCTGATACTTCTAAGATAGCCTCAGCATACGCAATTAAATATGCCAAAATTTTAAACCATAAGTCGATCAAGGCAAAAGTACAAGAGGTGCTGGATACAGAAGGTCCGATTATTTGCGAAGTAATGGTCGAGCCGGATCTTGCCACGGCACCCAGGATTCAATCAGAGGTGCTTGCTGACGGCTCAATAATTTCTAAGCCCCTGGAGGATTTGTGGCCGTTTTTAGATAGAGGAGAATTTAAAGCAAATATGATTACGGAACCCTTCAAGGAAAAAGAAGAATGAAAATATTAATAACCGGTGGAGCCGGTTTTATTGCTAGAAATTTATTTGAACAGTTAGGTAACCGATATTCCCTAGTATCTGTTAATAGTAAGGAACTTAATCTCTTAGATTCTTCAAAGGTTTTAGAGTTTCTAAAGAAAAATAAATTTGATTGTATCATACATACAGCTACATACGATGCTGCGCCAAAGCACTCCGGGAAAGATCAAGCAAAAGTTCTGGAATATAATTTGAAAATGTTTTTTAATATTGCCCGATGTAGAGATTATTTTAGCAAGATGATTTATTTTGGTTCAGGTGCAGAGTTCGGCCGTGAAAATTGGATACCTAAAATGAAAGAAGATTATTTTGATCAGCATGTTCCGCAAGATCAATATGGTTTTTCAAAATACATAATGACTAAATATACGCAAAGCCAAACCAATATATATAATCTAAGGCTTTTTGCAGTATTCGGTAAATATGAAGATTGGCGAGTTCGGTTTATTTCTAACGCTATCGCTAATGCTATCTTGGGCCGACCAGTCAGTATTAATCAAAATAAATTTTTTGATTTTTTGTACATTGATGATTTAGTAAGAGTTGTTAAATGGTTTATTGATAATAAACCCAAGAATGCGGTGTATAACGTCTGCTCGGGCAAGATTGATGATTTTAAATCACTAGCTCAAAGAATCATTAAAATCTCAGATAAAAAATTGGATTTAATAATTAAAACTGAAGGATTAGGTAGGGAATATAGCGCAGACCATTCATTACTTTTAAATGAATTAAAAGACTTTGAGTTCAGTCCAATCGAAGATTCAATCAAAGCATTATATGATTGGTATGGATTGAATAAACAGATTATTGAAAAAGATAAATTATGAAGAAAGTAAGACTTAATTATCTCTTAGTTATGCCGCGGCTCGTTTTAAACATTGGAGATGGGTATTCTTTTCCTCTTGGGATTCCATATATATCATCCAGCATGAAAAAGGCGGGATTGAAAGTTATAACGCTTAATTTAAATCATCGAAACGGAGAAGTTTTTGATGTTATCCGGAGGGAGATCAAAGAGAATAAAATAGATGTTGTGGCAACTGGTGGCCTTTCATTTCAATATAATACAATCAGGGCTGTTATTGAAGCGGTTAAAAAGACGGATAATAAAATTATTACGATTGTCGGAGGTGGCATTATCACTAGTGATCCAGAAACAGCAGTGGAGGCCCTGGAATATGCTGATTACGGCGTAATTGGAGAAGGGGAGATAACGATATGCGAGTTATGTAAGGCATTAGAGGATGGAGGGGAGCTTCCAGTTATTGATGGATTAATATATAAAAAGGACAATGGTTATAATATAACCAGGCCACGTAAGGAAATTGAGGATATCGATTCAATTGCTTGGCCTGATTATGAAGGTTTTGAGCTTGAAAAGTTTTTTGCAGCTTCTCCGAGTATAAGCGGTTTGAATAGAAAAAATACAGTTTTCATGATTGCCAGCCGCTCATGTCCATATAATTGCACTTTTTGTTTTCATACCGTCGGCAGAAAATACCGTCAGCGGTCATTGGAAAGTTTTTTTGAAGAGTTGGATTATATGGTTTCTCGATACAATATTGAATACATATGCCTGGCTGATGAGCTTTTTGGCCATAACTTAGAACGCGTAAAAGAATTTTGTTTAAGAATGCGTAAGTACAATATACGCTGGTGGGCACAATTCCGAGTTGACAATATAACTTTAGAATTACTCTCTGTTCTGAAGGCTGCAGGATGCGATGTTATGTCCTTTGGACTAGAAAGTGCAGATAACCGTATATTAAAAAGTATGAAAAAAGGCACAACAGTTGAGCAAATTGAACGCTCATTAAAGCTTGTTTCTGATGCCGGAATATCCTTGGAAGGAGCTTTTATTTTTGGTGATATTGAAGAAACATGGGAAACCGCAAATAATACCTTGGGTTGGTGGCAAAAGCATAGCGAATATAAAATAAATCTGAATCTGATCACTGTTTATCCCGGGTCTTATCTTTATAAATATGCCTGTGACAAGGGGATTATAAAAAACAGGGTGCAATTTCTGAAGAATGGCTGTCCGCAAATTAATGTGTCTAAGTTGTCAGACGAAGAATATTCGAAATTAATAAAAAATATTATGGAAGCGCCGATGACTCTTGCAAAGGTTCTTTCCGCGGTCGAAGTCAGCCACATCGATTATAAAACCGGGCGTCTTGATATAACAGGCGTATGCACAGCCTGTAGACACCAGAACCATTGGGATAATATAAAGTTATTCACAACAAATTTTCTTGGTTGTAAAAAATGCGGGCAGAGATATAACATGGTTTTGCCTAGGCAGTTACGCTTAAACATCGATAATAATATAACAAAACTTTTAGAAATTTATGGCAAGCTGGCATTGTGGGGGATAAATTATAATACCGCTGATTTATTTAAATATTCCAGCGTGCTGCGCAGTGAATTTATATATCCTATTGATATCTCTCAGACAAAGAGAAAGATGGATTTATACGGAAAAGCAATTTTTCCTCCTGAAATTATAAATAGTCAGAACATAAAAGCAGTCGTTGTTTTAATCCCTGTATATTTTAGCCAAATAGACGGTCAGATCAAAGCGAATCACAAAGACGTTAAAAAAGTAATTGATATTTGTAGTTTAGTTGATCCTGAATTGAAAAGCTTGCATACTAGGAGCAGAGTTTCTTATGCCGGTAAATAACTGTAGAGTATGTGGTAATAAATTTTTCGAGAAACCTCTATTGCAATACGAAAATATGCCAGGGGCTGCTCAATTTTTTCCGGGTAAAGAAACACTTAAAACCGATAAGGCAGTTAGGCTAGAAATCTGCCAGTGTTCTGGTTGCGGCTTGGTTCAGCTTGCCAATGATCCTGTTTTTTATTATAAGCAGGTTATACGCGCTGCCAGTTTTTCAGGGGAGATGAAAGATTTCCGAATTAAACAATTCGCTAACTTCGTAAAAAAATTTGCCCTAAAAGGAAAGAAGGTTATTGAAATTGGCTGTGGTCGAGGGGAATACCTGTCAATTATGCAGCAATGTGGCATTAAAGCTTATGGATTAGAATATTGCGAAGATGCGGCCAAACAGTGTAACCGGAATGGTCTTAAGGTTTTAAAAGGGTATATCCAAAGTAGTGCTCACAGGTTGAAATATGGACCATTTGAAGCTTTCTTTATATTGAATTTTCTTGAACATTTACCCAATCCAAACTCAACGCTTAGAGGAATATTTAACAATTTGACTGATGAGGCTATAGGGCTTGTTGAAGTACCCAATTTTGATATGATTTTACAGAAAAAACTTTTCTCCGAATTTATAGGCGATCACCTGTTTTATTTTACCAGGGAAACCTTAAATACGACATTAAGCCTGAATGGTTTTGAAATCATCGACCTTCACGAAGTCTGGCATGACTATATTATTTCCGCAATTGTAAGAAGAAGAAAGCAGCTGGATACATCAAATTTTTATAAACTCCAGGCAACAGTTAAAAATGATATAGAAAGATATATTCACCGTTTTAAAAATAAGAAAGTAGCGATATGGGGCGCAGGCCATCAAGCATTGGCAGTTATTTCTTTAATGAATCTTTCTGGAAAGATTCATTATGTCGTAGACTCTGCAACTTTTAAACAAAATAAATTTACGCCGGCTACACATATCCCAATACTTTCTCCGAATGCGCTGACTCAAGATCCGGTAGACGCAATTATTGTTATGGCGGCGAGTTACTCTGATGAAGTAGCAAGGATTATACAAAAAAAATTTGGTAAAAATATGAACATTGCTATATTGAGGGATTTTGGGTTGGAAGTTATTTAGAGACAATAAGAGTATTAATGAGGCGAACAATTATGTCCACTCCACAAGGACAGTTAAATCAAAGTGAAATACAAAAAAGGAATTTGCTAAAGGTAGAAAAACCCTATGTCTATGAAAAAATTATGAAGTATGCCCAGAAGCTTAAAAAAGGGGAAAGTATAGCTATACTTCAATTTCAATACGATTACACGTGTAATTTTCATTGTCAACATTGCGACATAACTAAATTGCGTGACAAAAATCAAGAAAGATTTTTCACAATCAGCGATGTTAAGGAACTTTCCCGTCAAGCTGACGAAATGGGGCTGGCGCATATTGTCATCACTGGAGGAGAACCGTTGGTATTCCCGGATTTTGACGATATAGTCAAGGCAATTGATCCTCAGAAGTTCTATATAACTTCTGATACTAATGGATGGTTTTTAGATGAGAAAAAGGCAAAACACCTAAAAAGTATTGGCGTTGATAAAATTCAGCTCAGCCTAGACAGCTTATCGGTCTCTGAGCATGATGAATTCAGGCGCAAAACCGGTTCGCATGAGAGAGCTCTAAGGGCTATTGATGCGTCAATAGGGGCGGGGTTAAATATTATTTTGGCAACTGTGGTTACAAAGCAGAGGATAAGATCGCAAGAGTTTGTTGACTTCCTAGAATTTGCAAAGAAAAAAGGCGTAGGAGTATTCGTAACATATGCTAAACCTGTCGGAGAATGGGAAGGTAATTTCGATGTCCTAATCAGTAAGGACGACATGGAGTATTTGAGAAATCTTGAAAAAAAGTACAATGTATTTACGCATTTAACACCGGCTTATGGACTTAATTTAGGCTGCATAGCGGTTAAAAGAATGGTGTCTATTACAAAATATGGCGATGTAATGCCGTGTCCGTATATTCACGTAACACTCGGTAACTTTTTTGATGAACCATTAAAGGATATTATTGAAAGGGGCATGAAGATTAAATATTTCTCAAAATTTATCGATACCTGCCTTATTGCTGAAGACAGGAAATTCATCAATGACTATATGATTAAAAAAATATACACTAAGTCGCCTCCTGTGCCATATTCGAAAGTTTTTACTAAAAAGGATTTCATAGAGTAGAACATATGCGAAAAACAAACAATAAAATCAGAAAAGAAATATTTACATTAGTTAAAAAGCTATATAAGGCAACAAGTGCGAAGAAAAAATTCATACCCGGTAAAAGTATTATTAATTATGCCGGCAGGATTTATGACTCTAAAGAACTAATAAATCTAGTTGATTCATCTCTTGATTTTTGGTTGACCGCCGGCAGGTTCGCCAAAGATTTTGAAAACAAATTTGCGCATTTCTTAGGGGCAAAATATTGCCTTTTGACAAATTCTGGTTCTTCAGCTAACCTTTTGGCAATTTCAGCTTTAACTTCGCCAAAGCTCGGGGCGAAAAGATTAAAACCCGGCGATGAAGTAATCACTACCGCCTGTGGCTTTCCTACCACATTAAACCCAATATTACAGAATAATTTAATACCTGTATTTATTGATATTGACCTGAATACTTACAATATAAATGCTGAGAAGATTGAACGAGCGATTACTAAGAAAACTAAGGCAATTTTCATAGCTCATACTTTGGGCAATCCTGCAAATCTAGAGAAAATAATTAAAATAGTAAACAAGCATAATCTCTGGTTTATTGAGGATAATTGCGATGCCTTAGGTTCAAAATATAAAGGTAAATTTACAGGAACATTTGGCCATATTTCGACTTTTAGTTTCTACCCTGCGCACCATATTACCATGGGTGAGGGCGGAGCAGTTTTGACTAATGATCCACTATTGAAAAAGATAGTAATTTCTTTCCGTGATTGGGGCAGAGATTGCTGGTGCGATACCGGGCACGACAATACCTGCAGAGAAAGGTTTTCGCAAAAATTCGGAGATCTTCCTTTTGGCTACGATCATAAATATGTATATTCACATATAGGTTATAACTTGAAAGTTACTGACATGCAGGCAGCTATCGGAGTGGCGCAGTTAGAAAAATTACCAAAATTTATTGAAAAAAGAAAGAAAAATTTTGCATTTCTTTATGATGCTTTTAATAAATATAATGGATACTTTATTTTGCCGAAAGCAGAAAATTACTCCCAGCCGAGTTGGTTTGGGTTTCCGATTATTGTAAAAGATAATGCTTTATTCCAGCGCGCAGATATTGTCGAGTTCTTAGAGGCTAATAAGATTGCTACGCGGATGCTGTTTGGTGGCAATCTGACAAAACACCCCGCATATCAGCATATAAATGCCAGAATTTATGGTTCATTGGAAAATACAGATTTAGTTATGAACAATCTTTTCTGGATAGGGGTTTATCCTGGGCTTACAAAACACATGTTATTTTACATAGAGGAAACTTTAGATAATTTTTTTAAAGGAAATTTATGAAGCTGACTATTCTAATAACCTGTTTTAATGAAAAGGCAACTATCCTTGAGGCTATTAAGCAGGCCAAAGCGGTAGATATTGATAAAGAAATAATAGTTATCGATAATTGTTCGACAGATGGGACAAGGGAGATTCTGGAAGGGTTAAAAGATGATAAGGCGCTGAAGATAATTCTGCACTCTCAAAATATGGGAGCTGGATATTCGACATCGGAAGGAATTAGCCTTGCCCAGGGAGATTATTTTTACGCCCCCGGAGCTGATTTGGAATACGATATGAAGGATGTTTATAAAATGATACAAAAGATTGACAGTGAAAGGCTTGATGCTGTTTTTGGTTCAAGGCTCCTAGAGAGGGTTGGTGTCTCGAATATTCAATTGCTTAAAGAAAGACCGTATTGGTTAGGTACGATTATTGCAACATTTTTAATTAATATTTTATATGGCCGGAGTTTTACTGATGTAATCGGCATTAATCTAGTCAAAACAGATTTATTAAAAGCCCTTGATTGTAAGGCTAGCAGTCAGGCTTTTATGTTTGAATTGGTAAGTAAGCTTTGCAAACAGAGAAAAAAAATAGGAGAAGTCCATCTTTGGTATAAGCCGCGGACACATAAGCAAGGTAAGACAATAAGGGCTATTGATATGCTGCCGGCATTGTTGGCTATAATAAAAGTTAAGCTTTTTGGCTAGAAGAGACTAAATTGCTAAAATTCAAATCGGTTGAAATAAAAAAAATTCTCGCTATCCGTACGGATAGACTTGGCGAATTTATATTAACCCTGCCGGCAATACATGCGATTAAAGCAAAATTTCCAAATGCGCATTTAGCATTAATGCTTAATCCTTATAATATTGAAATCGTGGAGGGTAATCCCGATATCGATGAAATTATCAAATATAGCGAAGATGAGTTTAGGGGTTTGCGCGGTACTCTAAGGCTAGCACAAGAAATTAAAAAATGTAAATTTGATGCCGTAGTAATTTTTAATCCAAAACAAAAATTTAATTTAGCCACATTTTTAGCCCGGGTTCCTGTTCGCGTAGGCTATGACCGTAAATGGGGATTCTTGTTAAACAGAAAAATTCCAGATCTGAAATTTTTGGGTATTAAGCATGAGATTGAATATAATTTTGATTTGGTAAAACTAATCGGTATTGATTGCCAAAAACAGATTTTCCCTATAGCGCTTGCGTCCATAAAAGATCATGCGGCTGAACAATTTTTATGCAAAGTTGGAATTTCTGATACCTTAAGCCTAATAGCGATTCATCCTTGGGCGAGTAACCCTTTAAAAGAGTGGCCACATATTTCGTTTATTGAATTGAGTCGCAAAATTATTGATGAATTAGGATTTAAGGTCGTAATTATTGCCGGTGAAGATGCAATAGGTCGGACAGATAATTTTGTCAAACAACTCAATAGGAAAGTGATTAATCTAGCTGGCCAGACGACCTTAAAGGAATTAGCAACAATTTTAAGTAGGGTAAGATTACTCATAACGAATGATTCAGGGCCAATGCATGTAGCCGCAAGCCAAAATGTCCCGGTTGTTGCCTTGTTTAGGAAAGAACCAGTTAGCGTAAGTGCAAAACGCTGGGGCCCGGTAGGCGCTAATCATATTGTTATAGAAAATGAATTTATTGCGGATATTTTAGTAGAAGAGGTATTTAATGGGGTTAAAAAAATTTTACAAAGATAATCTATATGCTTTAATCCTTGCTGGAGGAACTGGTAGCCGTTTCTGGCCATTCAGCCGGGAGCTTGAGCCAAAACAGTTTTTGAGGATTATTGGTAAAAAGAGCCTGTTGCAGGATACATTGGTGCGTTTACGCGGCCTAGTAAAACCATCTCAGATCTATATTATTACACATAAAAATCACTTCTATGAATTAAAAAAACAGATTGAGATTTTTAATGTTCCTGTCGAAAATATCCTGCTTGAGCCAATTGGAAAAAATACTGCTCCGGCGATAGGTCTATTTGCGCAATTTATTACAGAGAAAAACCCGCAAGCAATATTTATAACATTGCCTTCTGATCATCATATTAAGGATGTAAATAAATTTAAGAGTACCTTAACCAGAGCAATAAAACCAGCTAAAGAAGATTTTCTAGTGACTATAGGCATAAAGCCAAATAGAGCAGCTACAGGCTACGGCTATATCAAAATACAACATTCAGCACTCCGGAAATATTTTAAAATAGAAAGGTTTTTTGAAAAGCCGACACTGGAAAAGGCAGGGAGATTTATATCAAACAAAGATTATTTCTGGAATTCCGGAATTTTTGTCTGGAAGGCTTCAGTATTTTTGGAAGAGTTAGCTAAATACTTGCCCAAACTAAGTTCGCAACTTAAGTTAATAAAGGCAAAAGGCGTATCGGACCAAATTTGGAAAAGGATTGAACCTATTTCTGTTGATTATGGCATTATGGAGCATACAAAAAAAGGAATGTTAGTAATTGCAGATTTTGATTGGACGGATTTAGGAAGCTGGGATGCACTTACAGATATCTTTAAGTCGGACGCCTGTGGAAATGTTATTAAAGCTGATGCCATAGCTTCTGATTGTTCAAGAGTAAGCATTTATGGCCAGGGGAAAAGATTAATCTGCGCCCTTGGACTTCGGGATATTATTATAGCTGATACGCCAGACGCACTTTTGGTCTGCAAGAAGGAAAAGGCTCAGGAGGTAAAAAATATTGTTAATATTTTAAAGTCGGCCAAGAGAAAAGAGCATATGATTCATGTGACGGAAAAGAGGCCATGGGGTACATATAGTATTTTACAGTTAGGCGAAGGCTTCAAGGTAAAGTTGGTAGAGATTGATCCACTTAAGCGTCTTAGCCTGCAACTTCACCGGAAACGTGCTGAACATTGGGTGGTTATTGCTGGTACTGCTACAGTAACTCATGGCAAATCAATAAAGATTGTCAATACTAATGAGAGTATATATATCCCTAAGGGTATTAAACATCGTTTAGAAAATTCTGGTAACAAGCCTTTAAAGATTATTGAGGTGCAGACCGGCAGCTACTTAGAAGAAGATGATATTGAGAGATTTGAAGATGACTTTATAAGGTAAGTTTTTAAATAAGCAGAACTTATTTAAGGAAAGTTTATCGTGAAGGTATTAATCATAAATCCATTTGGTATTGGTGACTGTTTATTTACCACTCCATTGATTGCTGCTTTGAAGAAAGAGTGGCCTGATTCATTTGTTGGCTTCTGGTGCAATCAGAGAGTAAGTGAGATTTTAAAGACAAATCCCAAGATTGATACTATTTTTCCTTTAAGCCGCGGAGATATCAAAAGGCTTTATGGTAAATCGTTTTTTTTGCAGGCGAAAAATATCTTAAGTCTCTATCAACAGATTAAGAGAGCAAGGTTTGATATTGCTTTAGATTTTTCTTTAGATCACCGTTATGGCTTGCTGATTAAATTGGCTGGCATAAAGAAACGAATTGGGATAGATTATAAGAAACGCGGCAGGTTCTTAACGCAACGCTTGGAAATTACTGGATATAAAGATAAGCATAGAGTAGAATACTATCTTCAATTGTTAGATTTTCTAGATCTAAAGCCAACAGAACCTAGATTAGAACTATTTATTTCTAGCCAGGCTAAAAACTGGGCAGAGAGTTTCCTAAAACAACAGGCTAATGATGAGCTGGAGAGCTTTTTTGGCATTTGTCCGGGCGCAGGCGAAAGCTGGGGTAAAGACGCCAGTTTTAAACGCTTAGAGCCTGAAAAATTCGCCGATGTTTGTAACGGAGTAATTGATAAGTTTAGGGTTAAAGTGTTGATTTTTGGAAATAAGCAGGACGAACAAGCCTGCGATGAGCTTTACCAGAATATTAAAAATAAATCGTCTGTTTTAAGAATCTATCCGGATTTTACTTTGAGTCAATTTAGTGCGCTTTTAGCCAGATGTAAAT
>JAGVEL010000006.1 GCA_020058285.1 Candidatus Omnitrophota bacterium | reverse complement strand
TCTCTTAGTTTTAAGAGAACCGTCCCCTGGATTCTATTTATTAAACCGGAAATTAACTAAGTCCGCATCTTGCATAATATAATCTTTTAACTCCAAACGCATCTTTCCGGCCTGCTTAGCTTGAGTTTCTCCTCCGCAAGCAATAAAATCAGCAAAACCTATAATTTCCGCGCGGATAAAACCTTGCTGGATATCAGAGTGGATAACTCCAGCTGCCTCCCAAGCGGTAGTACCTTTTTTAATCAGCCAAGCGCGATTTTCCTTATCGCCTACAGTCAAAAAACAGATAAGCCCGCTTTGGGCTAAAACTTTAGCCAATAGGCTACCCAGATCTTCTAATTCTTCTTTATTTATCACCACCACCGGTTTGAGTGTAAATAAACCATATCCGGAAATAAGTTCTTTTTCCAGGCTGGTTAAACCCAGCGTAGAAATAAAATCCTCTTTTTCTAAGGCTGCCTTGATCTTATTTAAGATTACTTTTTCATTCTCCGCCGGAGCCTTGGCCAAGCGGGTCTCCACAAAATCTAAATCTTTAAGAATCAGATCCATCTTAGCATCTCCGGGGATGATGATAATCTCTGCTTCCAAGGCCCCCTCCTGGCCGACTAACTCCACCTGAGGATAAGTCTTCTTCTTAGCCTTGACTAATTTATCTGCTTGATCAAGCCGGGTTTCTTTAACACTGTGCTTACCTAAAACAATCTCGCTAATAGCAAATGCGCTTATTTTCATAAATAGATTAAGTTAAAAGCTAACTCCCTCATAGTTTTTTAAAATGGAGCCCACCCGGGCTAAAGCCCGAGGTTCCCTTAGGGCGGAATGCCCAAGCGGCCACAACCATCCGCGCCCTGAAGGGTGCGGTTTTAGGCCGCGGGGTATAAAGGGGACGGTTCTATTTTTCAATCAAATCGAACGACGGAAAAATAGAACCGTCCCCTTTATTTATAATAAAAAATTATTCCAGATAGGTATAAATCTTGCCCTTGTAATTACGCAATACATATTTACCCTTGGCCTGAGAAAGAATATAATTTGGCCCCACAGGGATTTTCCCGCCGCCGCCCGGGCCGTCAATGACATAGGTCGGGACAGCATAGCCGGAGGTGTGGCCGCGTAATTTCTCAATAATATTTATTCCGGTGGCTACCGGAGTACGAAAATGCTGTGTGCCTCTGACCGGATCACACTGATAAATATAATACGGCCTGACCCTGATCTGCAAAAGATCATGCACCAAGCGCTTCATAATAAATGGACGGTCGTTAATCCCCTTAAGCAACACGGATTGGCTGCCTAAAGGTATGCCGCTTTCAGCCAGCATATCACAGGCATTTTTACAACGCTTAGTGATTTCTTTAGGATGGTTAAAATGAATGCTCATCCAAATCGGTGAATATTTTTTAAGCATCTGGACTAACTGTTCAGTAATCCGTTGCGGCAAAGTTACCGGAATACGCGTACCGATCCTTAGTAATTCCACATGCGATATCGCGCGAATTTTTGAAATTAAAGACTCTAATGCTTCGTCTTCCAAAGTAAGCGGGTCGCCTCCGGAAATTAATACATCCCGGATCTTGCGGTTGGCTTTAATATACTCTATCGCCGCATCAAATTTAGTTTCCGGATTAAGATCTTTTTCTTCATGATCTCCTACTAAACGCCGGCGGGTACAATGCCGGCAATACATCGCACAATGATCTGTCGATAACAACAGCACTCTATCCGGATAACGGTGTACCAAATGCGCTGCAGGAGAATCCCGGTCTTCAGCGCAAGGATCAGCCATCTCATGCGGAGAAACAGAAAATTCATCATTTACCGGAACGGATTGCCTCCTGATGGGGCAATTTGGATCTTCAGCATCAATCTGGCTTGCCCAATAAGGAGTAATCGCCATGGCCAGCCTACCCTTAGCTTTATCAACGCCTTTCTCCTCCTCCGGAGTAAGTTTAATAATCTGGGCTAATTCTTCTTTGGTACGAATTCTGTGATTGAGCTGCCAATGCCAATCTTCCCAATCCAAAGGATTAACATCTTTGTAAAGAGAGATTTGCTGATAATCACGTGCGCGTTTAGCAGGCCGGTAAATAACGGGAGTTTCAATCTGTACTTTCTGGTTTTCTAAGCCTGTGGGGTTATTCAATTCAGCCTTTTCCTTTCCGAGGCGCTTAACAGTATAGCCTCAATAAGATCTTCATATTTCATCCCGGCAGCATAAGCCATGATCGGAAAATTAGATTCTTTAGGGTCTAACCCTGGCAGGGGATTAATCTCTAAAACATAGGGCACATTAAATTTATCCAAACGAATATCCGTACGGGAAATATCCAAACACCCTACAGCCCGATGTGTTCGCAAAGCAACATCCTTTACTTTTTCTTCTATATCCTTATCTAGCCTGGCCGGGCAATGAAATTCAGGAACCAATCCCAGCTCACGATTACCCTGGAATTCTTTCATCTTCCAGGAATAAAAATATTCTCCGCTTTTTTTACAATTAGAAAAGTCAATCTCTAAGATCGGTAACACGCGCGTTTTACCATTTTCCAGGATGCCCACCGTCAGCTCTTTACCCTCGATAAACTCCTCAACCAAAGCCTCCTGCCGGTAGATATGAATACACTCCTTAACCTGAACCTGAAGGTCCCCCGGGTTATTCACGACATTTGTTTTGTTAATGCCTTTGGCTGACCCTTCACAGTTAGGCTTAACAATCAGAGGAAATTTTAAATCCGGATCCAATACCTCATCCCCCTTGACAAAAAGTTGAAAATTAGGAGTAGGAATATTCTCTGCCCTCAGGATCTTCTTAGTCAGTGTCTTGTTTAATGCCAAAGCCAAAGAAAAAGTGTCGCTACCTGTATAAGGTATATTTAAATAGTCTAATACCGCTGGTACCTCGCTTTCGCGGAAGCGGCCGTGTTTTCCTTCGGCAATATTAAACACCATATCTACCCGGTTCTTTTTAAAATAGGAGAACAGTGCCGGATATTCCACGTCGATCGCCTCCACCGAATGCCCTTTGGTTCTAAGCGCTAGAACTACGGAATTAATTGTCTCCTCGGAATCGCATTCAGAAAAATAATCCGCCGGCTTTAAGGGATCTTTCTTTTTTAAATTATAAGTCAAGGCAACGCGCATTTAATTTAACTTATTCCTGTCAATAGCGCTATTGAGAATTTTACCCACCATCTGTTCATAAGTAATGCCGATAGTTTTTGCTAGAAGCATAAAAACATCTTCCGTAGATAAAGAAGGCAGCGGATTTATCTCTAAGACATAGGGATTGTCGTTACTGTCAACTCGAAAATCGATTCTACCAAAATCCCGGCACTCAACAGCACGGTAAACCTTTAAAGCCAGTTCATCCAGCTTTTTCTTCAAGTCGCTGGTAATCTTGGCCGGACAGATATACTCTAGGCGGTCAGAAGTAATCCGCGCAAAGGTATAAAATTTGTCATTTAATTTTAATTTTCCGTCTATTTTTATCTGCACCACCGGCAGCACTTCGGGATTTTCATTGCCGACGATCGCCACCGTAAATTCCTGCCCGGAGATAAATTCCTCAACCAGAGCAGGCTGCTTATAGGTTTTAATGATAAAATCTACTTGTTGCTTAAGTTCATCCATATTTTCTACGCGTGAACTTTCACTTAACCCCTTGGATGAACCTTCAAAACGCGGCTTAACAATTAAGGGGAACTCACAGTGATCCTGATTAATCAGGCCCAAAGCAGAGTTAACTTCAAAAAATTTAGGAGTAGGTATTCCTTCGGCAATAAAAATTTTCTTCGCCATCACCTTATCCAAAGTAAGCCCTAAAGTTAAGGCATCCGCTCCCACAAAAGGAACCCCGGCCATTTCAAGTAAAATGGGCACCTGGGATTCCCGATTTCTTCCGCTTAAACCCTCGGAGATATTAAAAACAATGTCCACCCCTAAGTGATCGATTTTTTCTAACAGATTAGCGGCATTGCCGATCTTCTTTACTTTAAAACCGTTGGCGGCGATGGCATCAGCGATAATATCAATAGTCGATAAAGAATCAAATTCCGCGTTGGCATCCAACGGATCCCCTTCTTTAAATTTATAATCAGTTTTTAAATCGTAGGTTAATCCGACTGTTTTCATAATTATGTACTCGCTTTATCGCCTGCCGCAGGTGCGCCTACACCCCGCGCTAAGAGGCACTCCGCGCTAATTGGAATTGCGCGGGTACCTTGTTTTATTTGAACAACAAGTACGTCGCCTCTGCGACGTGTGCCACTACCTGCGGCAAAAAATAAGGGCTCACTTTCAATTACTTTGCTAGAGAGCCCTTAAATATCTATCCAATTTTTTCCAACTTAGTTATAAACCTCCAATAAATTTACACAAGATATAGTAGCTATGTTATTTTTTACCACATTATATTGGCATTGTCAAGTATTTTTTGTTTAAATACACAAAGCGGTATTCTTAATTTTATCGTCGGAAGATGTGGTTTTTTAGAGTGAGGATGCTCTATTTTATAAAACTAAAATAGGTGGATTTTTTCTTGCGGCAAAAAGGTTATCCCGCTATCCTCAAGATCACTGATTAATTGGCCAAAATTAGTAAAAACGCAGCCTTTAATGCCCAAAGATTTTGCGCTTTCCACTAATTCCGGCCGGTCATCAGTATAAAATATCTCTTGCGGACTGACTCCTAAATCCCGGATAACCAAATTATAGATTTCTTTATCCGGCTTAATTAAGCCCAGCTGAAAAGAAAGAAATACTTTATCAAAAACTTCGAATACCGGAAAATTTTTCTTTAAATACTCATAGTGCAGGACATTTATATTAGAAAGCATCGCTATTTTATAGTTAGCGCGTAAGGCATTTACTAAACCAAAAACCGAACGGTTCTTAGCACTGAGGAAAAATATATCATTCCAAATCGGCTCAAAGGAAGCATAGCTAAGTTTCAGGTCCAACATCTGTTTAACCTGACGATAAAAATCCTCAGGTGTTATTTTACCGGCCTCAAAGGCAATAGTCGCTTGAGATTCAAAAAAAAGATCATAAATCTGGCGTGGGGTCTTAGAACAAAAGGCCGATATCCTCTGTGCTGACCTTAAATGATCAAAATCCACGAGTACTCTACCCAAATCAAAAAGCAAAACCTTAATCGTTTGAGCCATTAGGCTAATTCCCCTTATCCGTATTCTTTTTAAAAAGATCCAGAAATTTATCTTCGTACTCCTTATAAACATTCCACTTATCCAGTTGGACTTTTAATTCTTTAGCTTTGGCAATATCCAAGCGGCTTTCTGCAAAAAGCTTCTCAATTTTTTCTTTTACCGAAACAGGTAAGTGGGCAAACTGGCTTAAGGTTTTTTTGATCAACTCCACCTCTTCTTCGCCGATCGGGGCCGATACACCGGCGCTGCCCAACTTCAAATACTCCAGCAATTTATTAATTTCATTTTCCATCACCTGTGACTGCTCTTTTAGCGGCGCTACATTTATCTGAATATTCAATATTTTTCCTAAAGCCGCAAGTACCGCTGCTGAAGCCTTGGGATTTTCAATCTGTATAGTATAAAGAGGAATTTCCCCCAACAGACAAAATCCTTTTAATTTCGCCTTCTTGGCGATGCCTAAAAATAAACCATTCATCCCGCTGATCTGGCCATCCACTAAAGCCGTAAAATTATATTTCTTTAAATTTTCTTTTATTTTCTGATCTGTAGCGGCAAACCACACTCCGGAATCCTGAGTGTGATCAGTAGGCTGAGGCATAGAAGCAAAACTCACAATTGATTCTACGCCGAGATCCTTGGCCAGGCCGATAATGATCTTGGCATAACTATCTGCCTTAGATAGATCCGGCTGAGCATTACTTAAAAAAATAACTAAATCATTTTTGCCGGAGATAACACCTTTGGCAGCGGGATTTTTCCAATAATAGAATTTCCCCTGAGGAAGAAACGGGACTTCTAATATTCCAGCTGAAATAACACTCCCAGTCAAATAAAAAAACTCCTCCGGCATAATCCGCGCAAATTCTTGGGCCTTAAGCTCCTGAATCAAATATTCTGCGGCTTTAAATGCCACCTCACCCATTCCTGGCCAAGCAACAATAAGATACGGTTTATTCAGTCGAGGTTTTTTAGTAATGATTAAAGCGTTCATATGGTCTCCCTATGTTATAGATTAATCCTTGTTCTGGTTTAGTGAAGTTTGGATCCTTGTGCCAAGCGCAATGATTTTTAGCTAGATTTAAAACTAAAAAGCTCAACTCTAGACCAAAACTTAAGGTGTTCAACCCCTGTTCGCTAACGCTCACAGGGACTTCCCTGGATAAAAACTATAGGTGCTCAGAATTTATATTTTTTTAAAAATTCCACTAGAACTCTTGAACCGTTATACAAATTATCCAAACAGGCATACTCATCAGCGATGTGGGCACAACCTGCTGTGCCAAAACCGGTAGCAATGGCCGGAATATTCATCGCTTTAAAAAAAGTTATTACCGTCGCCCCCTCCGATCCAGTGATGCGCGGCTTAATTTTTAAACTCTTCATCGCAAAAACTAAGCTGCTTACCAAAGGATGGCCCGGATCAATGTAATAAGGATTTTGAATTCCCTGAATTTGGATTTTATAATTCCTGGTATGCCGAGTAATTATTTCTCTCAAAGAACGCAAGATTTCTTTCTCAGAGGAACCGGGGAGGAATCTAAAATCCAGCTCAAATTCACACCAGTCGCTGACGACATTAACTTTATCTCCCCCCTTGATCGTCCCCACGTTTATCGTAGGCGCACGCAGATATTTGTTTTTAACATAATGCTGGTGCCTGCTTTTAAGATCAATGATTATTTTAGCTGCCAGATCTATAGCATTAACTCCTAACCAGGGGTAGGCGCCGTGTGCTTTTTTACCGGCTACCCGCACCGATAGATGCATCAGCCCTTTTTGCGTGATTACAATTTCAAAGTCATCGGCATCCAAGACCACCGCAACATCGGCCTTTAAAAGCTTGCGCTCAAGCAAGGGTATCAAGCCTAAGGTTGAACCGCTTTCTTCATCAGCGGTTGCGGCAAAAATTAAATCATAATCAAGCTTAACGCCATCTTCAACTATGGCGCTAATTGCTTCGAGTGCGCTGGCTAAATTCCCCTTACAATCTGTGGCACCTAAACCATAAATCCGGCTACCGATAATTTTAGCCCTTAATGCCGGGGCTTTCCAGCTGGATCCGGCTGGAACAGTATCCAAGTGCGGAGTAAGCAGGAGTGATTTTAGGCGTTTTTTTCCTGGCAGTGTTGCCAAAACATTGACTCTTTTATTACTAAAGGTGTAGGTTTTAATTTTTAATCCTAAGCCCTTTAAGTATTTACCTACAAACTCGGCAATTTTACGCTCATCTCCGGGAGGATTCTGGGAATCCAGGGAAATTAATTTCTGAATAGTTTTTATCAGGCGTTTTTTATTGACCATAAGGGACAAATTTTGCATTTAGGATTTTGCTTACGGCAATAATCCTTACCTAGTTTTACTAATAGCGCATGATATTCGCCAAACAGCTGCACATCTTTTTTAAGATTGCGCATAAAAATATCCTGACACTGAGAATAGTCCTCTTCTGCCTTAATTAATCCGTGCCGGGATAATATCCTTTTAGTATATGTATCGACGACAAATACGGGTTTATTTAAAGCGTAGAGTAGTATGGAATCGGCAGTCTCCTGTCCGATGCCTTTAACTGCCAACATTTGCTTACGCAAAGTTGGCAGATCTGACCTACTCATCAGCTTGATCTTTGCTGCGTAAGTATTAAAGAAAAATTTAAGAAAACTTTTAAGCCTGGCGGTCTTAACATTATAATACCCTACGCTTTTAATCAAACCGGCAAGATGCTTTTTCGGTAATTGATAAAGCCTGCGGGCATTGAGAAGCTTCTTTTCTTTAAGCACAGAGATTGCCTTCTGGACATTGGACCAATTAGTATTCTGAGTAAGAATTGAGCCGATCATTATCTCAAAGATGCTATCCGCAGGCCACCAATGTTGCGGGCCAAAAACAGAATAAAGCCGCTTAAATATACCTTCTAACTTGCGTTTCATTCTTTATGATCAATAAGTTCTAGAGGATTAAAACCATAATAGGCAAAAAGAGTATAGGCCGTACCCGATACTGAACCTGTATGGCTACCCTTAGGAGTCGTCCAGCCATGCCCGGTATCTACCTGATCCTGCGTGGCGTAAGGAAGGCAACCCTGACCTTGGCCGGACGCGGAAGCACTAGAGATAATCATCTTGCCTAATTCGCTCAAGTACATCTGGGCTTTGGCGCCGTAATTAACCGCTTTGATTTTATCGCCTTTTTTCAAATAAAATTCTTCCATAATTTTATAAGATACGACCATCTGCGCCGTCCATTCAGAGGAAACTACACCGCCTCTAGCCGTATGGCGCTGCGGGGCAAAATCAAACCCTTTTATTTTTACACTCTGCGCGTTTGAACGCACAAAATTAACTTCGACGCTGCAATTTTCCTCTACGAACTCCAGGATCTTATCCGGATCCAAACCCAAGGCTAACAACTTCTGCGGCCCAATCGCCGCAATACTCCAGGCATAAGTATCGGTAGCAATAGTCGAATCACCTTTGCCGCGCTTAACCGGTAAATCCTGACGGTCATAAGTATTATCCACCATCCAGTTGATGGCCTTGGCAGCAGCTTGAGAGTAAATTGTTTTCCCCGTAACTTTGGCTAACATATTAAAAAATGCATAAGCATCAAGATTATGCTCCGTGGAATACCATTTTACTATGGGGCCACCCCGGATACCGCCACCGGCGTCTTGATCCTGCAGATCAATAATCGTAGCCGCGATACTTTCCACTAAACCTAAATAACTTTTATCCTGGGTACTTTGCATATACTGCATAATCGCCAGCCCCACCCAAAGATTAGGCCCGCTATGCGTGATAAACTCTGCCGGAGCGCCATCATCAACATAATAGGCATTAAGAAACCAGCCGTTCTCTCTTTTGGCATCCTGGGCAAAAAAATCCAGGATTTTCTTGGCGCGGTCAAAATCTGAAAATTGCACGTAAACCTGAACCAACAAAGCTAAATCATAAGTAAATGACCAGTTAGCAATCTCTTGATCCCCTTCAAAACTTGCCACTAACCCCGTACGGTTATTTTGATGGATCTTAAGCCACTGATACATTTTGTCAAAATTTGCTTTCTCCAGCACTATCTTCTTTTGATCCAGCTGGGTCAATTCTTGACTGGCAATATTCTCATCGCGCACCACCCCAGCCAACTTACTCTCCAAAACAAGTTTTTCCTTAGCTAAACTAGTGATCAGATCATTTAGCTGTTTAATTTGAGCTAAATCACCAGCTTGGATTTTTTCCTTTTGAGATTGAACGGATTTAATCTGCTCTTGGAGAATTATTAACTTTGACCCAAAGCTTTCCCGCTGGGCAATCACCTCTTCTATTTTTTGTTTAGCCAGGCTGGAATCTTTTAATACCCTGGCCAGCTTTTCAATAAGCAGCTTATTGCCCTGGGTTAGCTTAAAGTTTAAATAGCTGTTGGCGCCTAAGCCCACCGCTAAAATAATAACTAACGCCAAAGTTACCGGGACAAAAAGTTTTTTTAGCCAGCCGTAGCGCATGAGCTTATTATTTTGCTTAGCCGATATATAATCATAATTTATACCTACCAGGTACTGATGTTTATCCTCAAAAATATCTTTAACCCAAACTATGCTCACCCGCGCGCAGATAGGTTTCCTGCTAATCGGAATATCAATCTCTAAGGATAATTTAATATCTTTTTTCTTGAGTGACTCGAACAACTCCGGGGCAAGATTATTTATCTTCAGGCAGATCCCGCTCCGGCTAATATTATTGGTAAACCCCTGTAACCAGCCAGAAAGAAAAACTTCCCCTTCCGGCTCTTCCAAGCGGAACTGTACCGGAAATACCGTATCCAAGCGAAGATATTTTCTATGCTCTGCAGGAATTAATGGGTTATTTTTATGCGGCATTTTTTTATGGGTTAAATATTTATAAACTATATTCTATAATAAATATCAACTAAAGCAATACAAAAGGTACGTAAAAAGGGGGATAGAATCAGGGGACGGTTCTATTTAAAAATAGAACCGTCCCCTTGTTTTATCAAGTGAACTTAAAAGCAAAAAGGTTGGAGAAGTCAGTAAAATTTGTGATGCCTTTTTGTTCGCAGATAATTTTAAACTTACTAAAAACCTTCCAAGTCATCTCCACGTCGGCAAAAGCCCGATGTTTTTGCGTCAACTTAATTCCTAGCTTTTCTGCTACAAACCAAAGCGCATAACGCGTCAAACCGGGCAGCAGCCTTTTGGCCATGGTCAACACATCAAAAATAGCGATATCCGCAATTACCGCTTGGCCCATTAATTTTAGCTCCTGGTTTAAAAAACTTAAGTCAAACTCCGCGTTATAAGAACAAAGACAGCTGCCTTGGATAAAAGCTAAAAACTCCGGCATCACCTTCTCTATCCTCGGGGCGCCTTGCAGCATTTCCGGAGTAATTTTATTTACCGCAAAAGCTCCCGGAGAAATCCCCCGTTGCGGATTAACCAGGGTATCAAATTCAGCTATCCTTGCTTTGCCTTTAACTCTTAAGCCGGCTAATTCCACGATGCGGTCCCCGGAAACCGGATTAAGTCCAGTAGTCTCGGTATCAAATATAGTAAACTCTACCTCCTCAATATTTTCGGTCATCTCTGGTTACAATATAAGCTGGGATTAAACGTGCAGGCTTATAAGCCAGCTTGGTTTTGCGTAAATTCTCCAGGCCTGAATCATCCATAATATTAATGTACTGATAACCTTTTAAATCTTGGCTAAACTGGCGAAAGATAAACTGGGCCAGCCCTTTAATCGCCAGATCCGTGATCTCGTAAAGTATGCAAAATATACTGCTATTTAGCCGGTAACCAAAACTAAAAGCCTTAATCTGTTTATCCACCCTGACCACAATGCCCTCTAAATCCAACTGTTTATAATTAGCGAATGCCTCCTGGATTACCCGGCGATTATCCTCGAGCATGCCGCAATAGAGATCGTCGTTAGATTGGGCCTGGCGCTCTTTTATCCAGGAACTAAATAAGCTTAAACAGCCCACCTGATCCGCTAATTTCAGTACGCCCGCATCAAAATCATAATGTTTGATAAAATAATTATAAGCGGCACGCTGAGACTTAAATTTATTTCCTTTAAGCAGCGCTAAATCGCTGCGTAAACAAAGATAATCCGGATATTTTTCATGACAGAGATACCCTAAGGAGCGATAATAATTTAAATCCTCCTGCTGGATATTTTCAATACGTGAGATATCCTTATTTTTATTAATCTTATCCATGATCACAAAAGCCTGCTGAATAACCCCTAACTGCGGTTGTTTAGCCAGGGGTGGCAGATACATAAAACAACCTACTTGATCACGAAAAAATATGCAGAGGCTATCCTCAATCACTGTCCATTCAATATCATAAAACGGCCGCCAGATATAGATATTAGTAAATGAAAATCCCGCCAGCTCATGCCAGGAAAGAGCCAGATGCTGGTTTAACAGTTTCCGATCTTTTAAGGATAATTTATTTAATTTCATGGGGCAGGTTTAATTCCGCAACTTCTCTTACCTCTCCATAGGCCTGAATAATTTGAGGATTATCCTTAAACATCGAACGTAGTGCCCTAGAATTAAGATAATTCGTCAGACAAACAATGTACTCCTTGGCCTCCTGGCTGTTTATCTTCTCATAGACGTAAGGACAATTTAAATCTACCGTTAACAAAACTTTACCCTTGCGTAAATTAATCAAAAAAGGATAGAGCTGGCATTCAAATGGCCGGAGATCATAAATTCTACATTGATTATCCAAAGTCTCCAAAAACGGACAGATAAAATCTATGCCCTGCGGATTAGCTATCGGTTGTATCCGACGGTCAATAGCGATAGAGGCTGCTGGAATTCCCGGTTTATCTAATAATTCCTGGATCTCTTCATCCAAAAGACAGGGGCTCCACACAGAGTTTGCTTCTTTAAACCGGCAACAACCCCGGCATTTAAGGCAAAACTCCTGCGGAACAAATTGCTTAATCATCTTACGATACTCCCCAATTTCAGGTTTTTGTCGGGGCTGACTATCGCCAGGATACTTTCATCTGAACCCGCCAGAATCATTCCCTGGCTTTCTACCCCCCGTAAAATTACCGGGTCCAAATTATCCACTAAAACCACCTGTCTACCGATCAGCTCTTCTTTGGAATAATAATTCTTAATCCCGGCCACCACCTGTTTTTGCCGATCACCTAAATCCAGGGTTAAAATTACTAGCTTGTCTGCATGCGGATGATCATTAGCTTCTTTGATCTGAGCTATCCTAAGATCTAGTTTTCTAAAATCATCAATTGTCGCCATTTTTTCTCCTGCTTAGAATTATGGGGACGGTTCTATTTTAAAAATAGAACCGCTTATACCCCGCGCTTATAAGGATTTGCGCGGGTATGACCTTGCCGGTCAAAATTTAAACTCTACATAAAATTCAAGCTGATAGGCATTATTAACATTGCCATCCCCGCGCAGATAAGGGCTAAACGGGCTTCCATCTACGTCATCACGTTTTTCTTGATAATACCTGCCCGGAATAAAATAACCCCCTAAAAAACCCACACTCAGATGCTCAGTCGCTTTATAATCAATAAATAAGTCCGCTTCCATCCCCAAATCCCGGGAAAGATATTTTCCTTCCCCGCCTAAAACACCTACCGGACGATCAAACGCGCTTAAATAATATCCATATAGGCTCACACAAAGCTTATCCGTAAAATTATAATCAAAACCGATTGAAGGCAAAATCAAGTCTTCAAAATCTCCGGAAGAAAATGTGCCTGGCCGCGGTACGCCATAATTTAAACCGTATCCTCCACCCATCGCCACAATCGGGAGCATGTTAACATTGCTAGTACTAACTGAGTCACTCAAGTACCGATTAGTGGGAGAAGAGTAGCTAAATGCTCGATTCTTGCTACCCGGATAGGTTATATCCTCATTTTCTGCCATTTCTGGCGTAGCCTTATTCCCAGAACAAAGTAAAAATTGCAACTCCGGAATAAATTTTCCTAAAACATAATTTAATCCAGAGTAAAACATGTAACCGGTATGCTGAATATTCTTATATTTACTATCCTGACTTTGCGCATACCCAAAGTTACGCGCCGCTTCTAATTTTAACGTAAAATCATTTGCCGCATACTCCCAGGCAACTCCAAAGGTCCCCAACAAATCTCTTTTTATCGGAGCGGCAAAAAGATTCTCTCTTTTACCACTAGAGGTATAATCTGCCAGCATACCCACATAGGGCCAAAAGGTCTGTTTACCTGCTGTAATTTTAACATCCGTGGCAAAAAAATTAGCCGCATTCGGTTCATATTTCTGGCCATGATCCTTTTCCTGCTGAATATGCGGGCCTAAAGGATTTTTGTAAACTAAATCCGGACGGCAATAATATAGGCGCCAAAACATATTTTGCGTCTGGCGGTATAAAGTAACCCCGTAATTTTCATAACCGCCATTCAAACTAAAACCATTGCCTACTTCATAAATATACATCCCGGCCTTAAGGCCAAAATGACCCCCCAGCTTATTATCCAACCAAAACTCTTCCACCTGCGGTAGTAGCTCTGCGTTACGGTACTTTTCTACTCTTCCGCCGGAATTAATCAACGTGTTCTGGATAAAAAGTGGAGCACTATAATCATAAGGCCCGTTACGCTCAAGCTTAAGGTAAAACTTGTTTCCTGAATTCTTAAACTCCGCGTTAAAGGCCAGACTATAATCAATACCTAAATAAGTAGTTTGGTCATCTTTATTATGGCTATCTAAATCCACGACATTTTTTAGCGTAACTAAATCCGTACGCAGATAAGCATCAAGTTGCAGCGCTAGCTGCTCAGTATTCAGTAATTCATAGCTGTAGGCTAAAGAAGTACAGCCTAAGGCCAAAATCAGGAAACAAATTCTTTTTGGAAATTTCTCCACCTTTGATAAAACTGACTTTAGGAAAAAACTTAATCTTATGATAACATTCGAGTAGGAAACACTCAAGGCAAATCAAAAACTAATACTCAATCTGCCTAATCTGAGGCATAAAAAACTCCATCAGTTTCCCCTCCCCCTAGTATAATCTTCACCCTAGATATCCTGGAGCGAATTGATTAATAATATGTTAAAATATTTTTATGTATTATCAATGTTCTTTTTTAGCAGGGATTACAGCTCACAAATCTCCTTATGGTCCGCCAAAGAATCGTGCCGGAACTATTCAATAGAGACTACTGCTTCTTGCTTATTTAACTAAAACCATTTATTTAGAAATTTGACTTCTGGTTTCCGATATATAGATATGCATTTTTACACAGAATAGAGCTCACTAGTCTTGAAGAGATCGAACATCTTTTCTAATATTTTCTATACAGGTAAACAGGAATATCTGGAAAATTTTTTAAAGATTCTATTTTTTTACTTAAAATAAAATCTTTCTCTCTTTCAGGATCAAGTAACAAAACAAGTCCCGTAAGAGTAGAATTACGAAACTCTCTCTCGATAATTTTAAAAGTTACTGGGTCGTAAACTTCCCTAAACTCTTTAACCGGATACATTGCTATACTATCAACCAAATAAGTTTTTAGTCTCCTTATCATTTTATTGTCAGTCATATCCCCTGAATAAAAGATATACTGAATCCCAGTTTCTTTAATAAAAGCTTTTAGCCAAACAACGGCTTCCTCTATTGCTCTCTCTTGTTTTTCTGTAATGCTTTCAGCAACAACTCTAGGATGTTTTTGGAGTGCAGTTATTCTGTTTATAAGTATTCCTATTAAAACAATTGACATAAAAACTACAACAATAATTTTTGATTTTTTCCCCAAGACAAGGTTATTAAAAATCCCTGCAGTTATGAGAGCCATAAAAGGAATCAGAGGTACAATATAACGAAAGGCATAAGAAACTTGCTTTGTAATTAAAAATTGAATAATCGCGGCAATAATAAAAAAAAGGCTCTGGCATATTAACGAGATTATAATAGGTAAATAATGTTTTTTTGAGATCGCAAGTATAAATCCGATAGGAAATAGGAAGAATAAAGGATGACAAAATATCGCGGGAAGAAAATTTTTTAATTCAGCCAATGACATTATGTCGCTTTTAGCAGTTGGTCCCGGTAAATCAACACATACAAAAAGTGGATAAATAAAAGAATGCTCTAACAGAAAGAAATTCAATAAAATCCAAACCAGCAAAGGTATCGGTAAAATGAACGCGTAGTATATTTTTTTCTCTTTTAACAGAAGAAATAACATAATAAAGATATACAGGGCTCCTTCCTGTCGAATAAGCGGCAATAAAGAAATTAATAAAACGGAACTAAAATATCTTTTCAAATAGAAGCAATAAAAAGCTAGGGTCAAGAAAAAACAAAATAAGATCTCAGTCAAAGCCGATATTGAAAGCAAGAAAAACAAAGGAAATGTTAGGGTAAGTATTATGGCTATCGTAGCTACAAAATCTCCATACCCCATTTTTCTTATTAATTTATAGAGAATCACCAGAGTGCCAATGGAAAGCAGGGAATTTAATACTTTTAAAGAAAACAAGCCTAATGGAAAAATAAAGATAAACATAGCAGAAATTATTGAATAAATAGGTTTGGCATTAGGATTAAGAAATACAAAAGGATTGTGCAAGGCGGTTTTTGCATAAAAAAGACGGGAGGTCTCAGCCAATGAGAATAAAATATAATGATCTATTTTAGCTGCTCGTAAAGAAGTAGCCACAAGCCAATCGAATATCAAAAATATAATTAAAATCAGGGAAAAAGAGATTACGCAATAGCCTGGCAGGTTAACCCAGCCACAAAATGATTGAAATAAATTAGGCGATTTGTTTTTCACCGATATTTTTAAATATCCCTCTTAGTGAATAGATAGACTGAAATACCGTTAAAATTCTTTTTCGTTTCCATTGTGTATTTTTTCTCAAGCCATTGCAGGGCATATATCTCAGGTATACTTGAATCATCAAATTTCCATGATGAAAATACCAAAAAAACTCTACCGTTATTAATTTCATAATTGTCTACAGGAACGTATTCGCTTTGCAGATTTTTATCTCGCATCATATATTTATATAATTGCATCGAATTTTCCAATTTCTGACAAAATATAATATACTGTTTATTAGTTTTACGCTCTGGATAATCTTTGAAAACATCCTGTGTTTTATTAAAATAAAAATCAAAATAATATTCAAAAGGTAAGGCCGTATTTCGACAAGTATGCAATATCATATCTTTTTTTTCTAAGGATTGGTTTATATAAGCAGCCGCTTCTCTTATCTCTTTTTTTGTAGGTACAGCTATAACGTCAAAAGGAAGAATATCGCGATAGTAATTGCCTAAACTAATTGTTGATAAAACCAAGGTGCTGGCTATCAATAAAATTTTAATATTCTTTTCATTAAACTTCCATATAGCAAAAGCAATTATGATATAAAAAAATGGCGCTAATGGAACAAAATACCTATCCAAATAATAGGAAATTGAGGTGACCCTAGCAATAAAAAATACCATAAAAGGAGGCAATAATGTAACTAATAATACTATGATTCCATTCTCTCTCTTAATCAGCTGCCCTACTCCTTTAAGAAATAATATTAAAAACAAGAATATGCCTGCCGGATAAATAAAATCTGGAGCATTATAGCCTATGGTAAGATTTTTAAATAAAAGATAAAAACTTTTCCAAGTGGGAAGAGGTATATACCCTGCTGTTCGTTCAAAATAAAAATTGTTTTTCACAAATAGAAAATTTCTTCCTAAAAAAACCGAATAAAAACATGGTATAGAAATAATAACTACTATTAAATTACATAAAATTATTTTCCTGTAAATTCCTTCAAATTTTTTTATTCTAAGAATAACAATAATATTTTCTATTAAAAATAGAAACCACATTATGGGATGCGTATATATATTTATTATATTTAATAAAATATAATAGTAGAAAAAAACGGGATGCCCGTCTCTAGTAAATCGCATCAAACAATAAACGGTTACTATAGTACTAAATGCTAAAAATGAATAGGCAACTGCTTCTTGTGAATAATATATATGCACGGGGGAAATGGAAAGCAAAAAAGAACTTATTATTCCAACATCTTTATTAAACAATAAAGCAGCTAATTTATATATAAAAAATATTGCTGCTATTGCAAAGATAACCGAGGGCAACCGAAGCATCCACTCATGTATATATGGGCAAATCTGACGCCAATAAAAAACAAATATTTTATAACCTATAATTGGATTATGGAGTTCTAATACCTTAAAAGAATCTAATATATTTACAGAATCCAGAACCACATCTGCCTCATCAAACCATAGACTTTTATTACTCAACTTATACAATCTTAACGGCAATCCTAGAAAAAACATCAAACTGAATAAAAATAATTCAATTTTATACTTACTGTATATTTTGTTATAAAAAATATTCTTAATTTTAAGTATAAGACTCATAAATATTTAAATATATCTATAGACACTAAACTTTATCGATAAGATTTATAATCTTCTATCATTTTTTAATTTATTCGCGTATTCGCGCAACTTTACGTGCTAGATTATAACAATATCGGCATTCCTTACCTGAAGTAGCTGCACAGCCATATTCATGAAATACTTAATAAAGCCACAAAGAGATCGATATCTGACGCATCTTGGAGATCATATTATTTTAGATAATATCTCAGGGCTACAAAAAACTTCGCTATTTTTAAAAAAAGAAACACATTTTCTCTAAACATGAACTTCATAATCCTGAATATATTTTGAATCTTAAAATAAAACTCCCGGTTAGCACTAGAACAGAGTCTAAGCAACTCTTCTTCAGAAAAGCCACATTTCTTGTAGTCCCTTTCTAATTCTGAACCCGGTTCCAGTAGTAAAGGATGAAAATTGACAAGATGTGGCTTTAGATTCAATGCAAAATTAATATTTTCACGGACAGTATCTTTTGTCTCCAATGGAAAACCAAGTATAAAATCAACGGAGGTCATAATGCCAAGCCTATTTGCAATTTTAATTATATCTTTTAATGCCCTAGGCTCGATGGGGTTTCGTCCAATTTTTTCCAAAATAAGTGGGTTAGCAGATTGAAGGCCAAAGGTGAATAAATTACACCCTGCTTTCTTCATTAATTTAATGAGTGAACAAGATTCTTTTTTTAAGGTGAGGGGGTGCAATATACACATCCATCTCAAATTTCTATAACCTCTACTTATCAAAGAATTGCAAAATTCTTTAAGCCAGTTATTATCTATGCCAAATACGTCGTCTTGAAAAATAATATATCTAATGCCATGCCTAAGCACAAGGATATCGATCTCTTGAATGACATTTTCAACTGAACGACTCCGGAAAATATTTCTCCATAAAAACGGTGAGCTGCAAAAAGCGCACTGAAACAAACACCCCCTGGAAGTAATCATAACCGCAAAGGGCTTCTGCATAGGTAATACAGAATAATCATAATACAAACCAATGTCTACTTTGTGCCACAAAGGAAAAGAGACAGAGTCTAAATTACTGATTAACTCTCTGTCTTTATTATAATTAATAACGCCATTTCTTTTATAAACAATGCCGTCTATCTCCTCGATTCTTTTCTTTCCTTGCATATAATCAACGATCTCGGTAATAGTAAGCTCTCCTTCACCCCGGCAAACAATATCACAGCCATTATCTAAAAATTCTTCGTAACATAAATAACCCGGACCTCCTACAATAATATTCTTATCTAAGCATTTTTCTTTGATAGCTCTTATATATTCAATCACTTTATCTTTTACTAACAACTGAGCATAGAATCCAACAAAAAGATAATCCTGGATATTAATACGGTTGATTAAATCTTCCACAGAAAAATTGCCTATTGACTGGTCTAAAAAATCACACTCTACTCCTCTAGACTCTATGGCTGAGAATATATACAATAGTCCAAGTAAAGGTCGGCGTTGCATATACTTAAACTTAAATCTCCCTTCAGCTGAATAGCTGAATTTATCCATTGCCAAGGATACTAATAATATCTTTTTCATATTTTAAAGGGTGTGTCTTAAACTTAAAAAGTAATCCAGGCATAAAAAAATCAACCCAGGTAGGCATGCTGAAATCCCGACTTTGCCGAAAATTAATCCTATTACTAAAGTAAATAATACAATTAACCGTACGGGTATCTTCTGTAAGCTCAAAAAGATAAAAACGGCTAGCGGAAAAAGGCTAATCAGTAGATGAGGATTCTTTATCTGGATGATATCGATGAAAATAAGTACAGCCAAAATGATAAACATCACAATATAAGGAATAATATCTACCATCCTGCGCACAAGAGAATCACCAACTAATCTTTCTTTAAAGTTTGGATAATTAAAAGATAGTGGATTAGTGATAACAAGCGTCATCAGTATAAAGAATGTGCCAAACTCGTGAGTCATGCGCGGTAAATCTGAACCAAGGAAAAGCATTGTGCAGGTCCTCGAAAAAGGAATAAGAAAAAATATGCATTTCCAATTGGTTTTACGAAAGCGCGAGCATTCTATCAGAAAATATGGGGTTAAAAAATTAAGGGCAAAATAAAACCATGCGCTGAGCGCAAAAAGATGTACTCCGCCAACTAGATATCCGGCTAAGTGTAGATCAAAAAAAACCCACTTCCACCAACCAATATTTATAGCAGTGGCTTCGATGGCATACGAAAGCGCGGCAATAACCATACCGGCAAACAACAATGTAGGAAAAATCTTGCCTTGAAGACGAGCTGACCTCTCAACAATTTTTTCGGCAATGCACCATGAGAGGTAAAAAGCAAGCATCCAACCAATAGTTGTATTCAGTACAGAAAATAGCAACGGGTAATTGGTAGTATATATAAAAGGTGTGGGGTATCTCATGTTAGACAAAGCTGGCCCCAAGAAAGTACCAGCTTCTTTTCTCATTCCAACAATAAAAGAAAATAGAAAAAAACTCAAGGTTAGTCGAAATCCACGTTTAAAATATGAATGGACTACGAGTAAGACAAGCCCTATAAACGCAAAAGAAAATAGGTGTAAAACAGTCATTGAGAGAAAGAATTATTTTTTATAAAGGAAGATTTAATGATCAACTGAAAAAGAACTAATAATCCAACTGGCAGCATAGCTGGTATTGCTAGCTTTTTTAATGCCACAAGACACAAAAGAGCAATAAATGTTATCCAGAATAAAGGAATTCTCTTAATAGCAAGTAATATAAAAAATCCCATAGGTAGTAACGACACAAGCAGTCTCATATCGTGTAACTTAACTGTATCAATAAAAAATAAAATGAAAGTCAATATTACCATAACTGCTACCGGCAATAAATCTACTAATTCTGTCTTTAAAAAAACCCCTCCACTAGATTGTTTAGTGCCCGCAGGATAAAAGCGTAAAGGACTCCTGAAAGCAAGCAAAAGGAGAATGATCAACGTTAGTATCTCTTTAATAAATTGTGCCAGGCCTAAGCCAAAAAATTGCGGAATCCAGGTATTGATAAATGGCAATATAAAGAAAACTATCTTCCAGTCTTTATTTTTATACTCAGAACACGCTATTAAAAAATACGCTGCCAAAAAATATACAGAAAAATAAAACTGCCTCTTGACTACATAAAAGGGGATAAGTAAAAACTCATTACCATTAACAACTGGGGCATTCCACCCGCCAATATTTATTGCTGCTGCCTCAATAGCATAAGCGAAAGTAGCAACAAATATCCCAGCAAAGAATAACACGGGAAAAACTCTATTTTTAAAATAAGGCATTCTTTCAACAACCTTCTCAGCTATGCACCATGAGAGGTAAAATGATAATATCCATATCAGGGTAGAAATTACCGCAGGAAATATAGTCTGAGGGCCAGCTTTAGCCAAAATCATGAATTTAAAACTATGCTCTCCGCCTTTGGTAAAAGTCAACATAAACGCAAATAAAAAAAAATTTAATGTTAAAGCTAGCCCTCTTTTAAAATAGGAATGCAGGATAAGTGTAATAATCCCAATACCGCAAAAATTAATCAACAATGCCTGATTCATGCGATTATCTTTCTACTTAACCAGCCTTAATTCTTGCTAAAATTTTAAATCCTAATATAACAGTAACCGGTACTACCGCCACTAGTGCCTGCCTATTTAATATCAATGGGCATAACAAAGCAAAAAATACTATCCACAATAAAGGTATCCTTTTGATTGCAAGTAATATAAAAAATATTACTGGTAATAGCGATATAAGTAACTGCGCATTATGTATCTTAATCAAATCGAGAAAAACCAAAATCAATACCAACATCATTATAATCAACATCGGCAGCGATTCCAATAATTTCAAGTTCAAATTCCATCTTAGAGACGGACGTCGAACCCCTGAATACTCAAAGCGCAATGGACTTATAACAGCAAGAATGAAAAGAATAATTAAAGCAATATGCTCGATGCTGGTTCTTATTAGTTCTGGTCTGAACTGCGTACTAACGCTATGCACAAAAGGGATAAGAAAAAATATACCTTTCCAGCTGGCCCTTTTGAATCTTGAGCATTCTATAATAGAATAAGGCATAAGCAAATATTGTGTAGGAAAATGCGTCCATGTTTCAAAAACGATCAATGGCACGCCCCCAGCCAAAAATCCGGCTAATCTTATGTCCTCTATTGTCCATTGCCACCACCCGATCCCTATAGCTGTAGCTTCTACTGCATAACCAACGCTTGCTGTCACTAGGCCACTTATAAATACGACCGGAAAAATCCGATTTTCCCATACGCCTAGCCTTTGCGCAATCCTATTAGCAATATACCAACCCAAATAAATAGTAAAAACCCACCCTACTATCGCAAGCATCGTTTCGATCATTACAGAAGTATTCTTTGTTAAGAATTCATACGGCATAGTCGGATTCTTAACTAATATTCCATTTATCATCATCGGTCCTTCTTTGATAATAGCTACGAGAAAGGCGAAAAAGAAAAAATTAAATGTCAGTCTAAACCCTCTGCTAAAATATGAATGAACAATAAATATAAAAATACTAAAAAAACATATTAGAAGAACTATTTTTAAGTCCATCTTATCAAATCCCTTTCGCTATAGTCGCATATTTTAAAAATAAAAAATATCGATACCGGAATTAAGCTAACAGTTGCTACAGTTTTACCCATAAGAAATGCCAGAATACAAAAAATGAAAATTACCCCCAGAGACATATTTTTCATAGAAAACAAATAAAAAAATAATGCTGGTAAGAGGGTAAAAATAAGCACTGGTTTATTAGTTATAAATATAACCGTAAAACATAAAATGGACAATATAGAAATTACTAGCAAGGAAAAAATCCTGTCTATAATTCTAAACTTATAAAGATTGCCCGGATTTACATTTTCCAATTCCAAGGTACTAAGAAATGTTAGCGCCACCACTATTAGAAAAATCCCCATGCGCTCAACTACCCTCGGTAAACTATTACCAAAAAATCTTATTGTCCAGAGATGCACAAATGGTAATATAAAAAATATCATTTTCCAATTCCTATGTTTAAACTTTGAGCACTCGATCAAAAAATAGGCTGCTAGAAAGTACAAAATAAAATAAAATCCTGACTTTAAAGCATGGGGAGGACAATCTATAAAAAATACATCATAAGACACTTGAATAAATGATTGCCATCGCCACCAGCCAAGATTATGCCCAATTGCTTCAATGGGATATAGAAAGCTCGCTGTTGCCAAGGAACTTAACAACAAGGTAGGAAAAAGACGCCTCTGAAAAAAACTAAAGCGCTGCATAATTTTCTCTGCCACAAACCAACCTAGATAAAATAAAAATATCCATTCCAATAAAGTAATAACAGCCACTAAAAAGATATACACCCAATTAAATGCCGGATCAGAATTTGTAAACAATCCACCTAAGGTCAATTGTTTGGCTGTTTTTAACAAAAGCGAAGGACTAACCATATTTTTTAATACCCATCTCAAAATATAAAGAAAAGCAAAAAAGAAAAAAGTAAAGGTTAATCTTGCCCCTCTTTTAAAATAGCAATGCCATATAGATAATATAACACAGCATAATAAAAGTGAGATCAAAATTATTAATTTACTAAACATTTTCCTATGTATATCGTAAGGCCTCTGATTTTTTCTTCTGCTACTCTGGCATAATTTACATCAATCCGCTCAGCTGCATATACCTGCGAAATATTCGCAAAACAAGCAAAAAATTGGTTTTGATTTTATTTTTAATCTGGTATCTCAGGTTCATGCACAATCCTGTTGATTCTGGAATCCAACTTTAAAAAAGATTGGGAAGTATTTTTAAAAAATATCGTATTACCTCTCATAAATAAATTGTCTTTTATCTGCTTATTATATAATTTAGCCAAACCACATTCTGATTTATTAATACACGGCAGTATACTAAACCTTTTATTTTTGCTTATATTTTTATTACGAAAGAAACATATCCTTGTGGTAGTTACATACCCATACGGTATATAAACGGAATATCCAAAATTTACATCCTGCAATTCATTCATATCTATTCCTTGGATTAAATTATCTAATTCTATTCTATTTATGCTCTGCGTTTTCAAAAAGTCCTTAAAATAATTGTTCAATCCTGTCTGATGTACGCGTAATCTTGATAAATCCGGGAGTAGCTTCATAAAAAACGAGATGCGCGGGTCTCGTTTCTGCCTTACTAATAACCTCCCTAAAACTGGCGTAAGATTATTTTGAAGGCATATCCCTAATACACCCCAATCATTAATGATTACTTCACTACGAGGGGCTAATCCTGCCAAGGTATTAAGAAGATGGTAATACTTTTTTATTTTATATTCGCTGACATAACAAGTAACAAAGCTAAGGTCTTTATTTTTTTCTTTAGCTACAGAAATAGCGAATTTAAGGTCGTCTAAGGATGGTATCAGCTCATCGCAAAATTCATTGCCAAAATATATCCTATCATAATCAAAGTTATGCGATCTTAACTTATTGATGTCTGAAAAATAGACAGCCTTTTCCATAATTTCAAGCTTTATGAAGTCCTTGAGTTTCTTTATTTTTTAAATGCAGTACTATCCTAATAATAACAATATTCGGGAGAACATGTCCTGGAATATTTTTGTTGAACAAGCTCTTTTATTTTTATACAAAATTTTTCTTTCACCAATTGCTCTTTTTGTAAAATGCTGATTGCCTCTTTTACTAAACGAATGTCCGCTGTTTTATTGGCCAATAAAGATCTTCCTGAAATCTTAAAGAACTTTAGCCCTATTTTATAAAAATCATACAAAGCGCAAATGCCACAGGCTTGTAAAAATGAATCCGGCTTACTAAAAACCACCTTTTCTTTATGGCTTCCTGCCTCAATATTAGCTCCTGCCAGGCCATATTGCGCTGCATAAGGTGAACAACAGGTAAGGCTATTTCTCACGACATGCCTATGCAATACTTGCAATATACCGCGTGGGATATATTCTATAATTCTATTCTGCATTATATTCAATGCCAGACGTGTAAAGTTATTGTAGATGGGAGAAAATCTCCCATGGAGAAAAGTGCAGAATCCATCGATGTTATAGCATCTTTCATTCAAAATAAATACCTCCATTTCCAGCTTACTGAAAGATCTCTTTAAATGTTCAATTTCAGAAAGGGTAAGTTGTCTATTAAGTATCATTCTAGAAGGATTAAACATTTTGTAAAACTCTACGGTCTCAGAATTAAAAACAGAGGCGCAAGAACTAATATGTAATTTCAAGTTTGGATATTTTCTTTTTTTAATTTCAGATAGAAGTCCGATATCTGCCACAATAATCCTGTCTATGCCACACTCCATGCTTTTTTCTAATTGCCTCAAAGCCATAAAGACCTGAGCTTGATCGTAAAATTCGTTTAAAGTAAGATTGACCGGGATATTTTTCGAGCGAGCTATTCTGATAACTTCTTTAAGCTCCTCATAGTTTGTAAGGTTAGATGAGATTTCGGCCCGACGATTAAGACAATTAACATTGGCATAACTATCCAATTGCTCGTTAACCAACAATCCGCAATATATTTCATCAGCCCCTGCTTCAATAACAGAGGTTACTTCCGCGACTCTACTTATTGGAGCGACAATAAACAAAAAAAATCCCCCTTTTGCCCTCTTATCTGTAGTTACCACTTTTCTGTATAAGATAAATAAACAAAGGCAACGAGGCCTCGGTTCTCAACGATACGTAATCAACTTCACTCAGCGTATTCTCAGTTTTATCATATTGTCTCTTTGTAATGAATATTCCTCTCATGCCTTTCTCTGGCGGAACAATAACATATGTGGCCATATCTAATGGCTGATGCCCTTTTGGCTTGTAAGATTCCATGAGCCCAATTATAGCATAATATGTTATATTACCCCGTAAATAGATCCACAAACGGCGTATAATCTTGTCCGGAACTAAATCTCCGGGAATATAAATATTTGTAACTTTATTTGCTTCCATATACGCATTTAACCAACAACCTATCTCTTTTATCAAAATCTCCTCTTCTGGATTAAGAGAATCACCAATAACGGTAGGGTCTTTCTGCAATTGTCCTATCTGATAAATAGTAATAAATGGTAATATTGCTACACTAAATAACAAAAGATATTTTTTTATTGTTTTTCTATCAGCGAACAGGCATTCAAAGACAGAAGCCCCATAGATTGCCATAAAAGGAATTAAGGGTATCAAAAATCTTATTTCCCGCGAGAAAGCCTTGGCGTCTATTAAATGCAGAATATTTGCCGCTAAAATTATTGCTAGATAAGAAATAAAGGGGATAAACAGATACCGGTATTTAATCTTTCTATAACTAACCACCAATCCTAGGCAACAGCTGATAAATATGGGATGAATACCTAATACACCGACGAGATGGGAAAATTGAGATAATGGAGCTACAGAATTAGGCGGGGCTTGATCAGGCAAATTGCAAAAAAAAGTGTAAAAAAATGGATGCCCTAATAAGATCTTATTCAACATGCTCCAGATCAAAAAGGGCAACGGTATAAACAATCCAAATCTGATTTTAAGTTTTTTAGGTAACACTAATAGCCAGATCAACAAAAATACCACACCTTCTTGCCTAATAACCGGAAGAAGGGCAGCCATTAAAGAGGATAAAAAATATCTTTTGCAATACAATAAATAAACCGCGTAAATAAGAACAAAACAAAACATGATCTCTACTAATGCCGAGATAGAGGTCAGAAAATATACTGGGAAGGTCAATGTTAAAAGTAACGCTAGTGATGAACCGCTTTCGGAAAATTTTATTTTTTGGGTTATTTTATATATCGAAAAAAGTACACCCAAAGAAAAAATAGAATTGACTATTCTCAGCGAAGATATACCCAAGAATAGGATATGTAAAAATAAGGAATTGATCAACACATAACCCAATTTTGCATATGGGTTTAAAAATATCCAGTGATTGTAAAGGGACATTTTTATGTAGGCATATCTTAATAACTCATCGACATGGTAAAGAATATACCTATCCAGCCGAGCAGCTCTTACCGGATCAGCGATGAACCAAATGGCTAACCCAAAAATTGGAACTGCCGAGATAATAATTAAAACTGGAAAGTTAAATATGCGCTTGGGGTTATTGTTTATCAAGGTAAATATCCTCTAGTAGATTCCACAACTTCAGACCGCATTCAGACACTTCTTTAATCTTATCTTTTTATTCTCAATAATTACCTGGAAACTCTTCTTTTTCATTAAAAAGTAAAGGATGCCCGAAGTAAATGCTATAAAAATTGTCAGGTGAGTTAGAAAAAACACTATGGGCAACAATATAAACACTTTTTTATTCTTGGTGAACGTCTTTCGAGAAAACCAAATTGCTAATCCAAAATAAATTATAAGAAATACTGCCATATTAAACCAGTTATTAATCACTAATAAAAATACAATAATTATAAAAGGATAGACCAAGAATCCTAAACGTATAACGGGGATTTCGCGGTAAATTTCATTAAAGATAGCGGCGTTTACTCCTGTATAGAACCGCGTGGTAAATTTCTTTTTCAAGTACCCTAGCGGAAATGATTCAATAGCATGCTGAACTGCGATTTGAGGGATATTATAAAATTTATACCCTCTCTTATTGGCCAGGTAAAAAAATTCGCAATCGTCCATATGGTAATTCGCGACTACCTCATTAAATCCTCCGACTGAATCCCAAACCTCTCTTTTAATCACAACATTACATAATGGAATATTATAAAACTTCACTAGTTTTTTTTCATGAATATTGCAAATTTCATCTCCTTCTAAAAAAAAAGACTCCCTGGTAGCATTAGCTAACCTACTCCCCAAGGATAAATTATTTTGTAAATGCAAAAAGGGACCGCTGGCCCCGTCTATTTTTTCCTCTTCTATATGCCAGATAGCATTCTGGAGCCAGCCTACAGGAGGAAGAGTATCATCGCCTAAGAATGCTAATATATTAGCATCTGTCTTTTTAACACCTAAGTTTCTCCGAAAAGTCGGAAGTAATATATCCTCTTTAATCTGGGTTATTTTTATATCCGCATTCTCCAATTCCAAAATCATATCACTATCTTTAATTAAAATAATTTCAAATTGATCATGAGGGAATGTCTGACGCATCAGTCCTTGCATGCATAGATAAAGAGATTTTGGCCTAGTGACAGGAATAATTACCGCAGCTTGCATTTCATTTCCCTCTAAAATTTTTTATAGCTGACAATGGCTCCCGTCCAAAAAGAACAACCAAAGCATACTTTACCGCTCGCCAAAACATTTACCTGGCCAACATGCTTAGGAGGATTGATAATTCTGACGATGCTTTTATCCATCTTGTTTTCTAAATAATCTATGCCTGCCGGAATTGAACCATCATTTATAAAAATTATCTCGTATGATTCGTGCAAATTATCCATTACATCACGAAGCGCGTTACATAGAAGTAAAACATAACCAGATTCGTTATATATCGGTATAATTACTGAATAGTTACATTCTTCCGTTTTGTGCCTTCTTAAAACATGTTTGAAAAGCTTATTTCAATAACTTGCTACCATAAAACTTTCGTATGAGATTCGCCTGATAATAAATATCCCTTATAGTAAGATCCGGATAGCATGGCAATTCAATAACGTTGTCCGAAATTTTTTCTGCAACAGGACATCTTGTTGAATTATTGAAAAAATTTAGCGCAGAACATGCCTTAATCGTGCCTCTTTTTGTGTCCACCCCTCTCAAAGTAAGATACTTTCTTAATGCCTTTATTTTATCCGTAACTACACAATAGTATAAAGCAACATCTGTTCCATCATCAGCCACAGGGGGAACCTTTATTTTATCGATATCGCTGAGCAGTTTGGATAATAAACGTGCATTACATATCCGTTTATTGTTCAGCCCCTCAAGCCGTTTTAATTGTACCTGGCCGACAGCGACTTGAAAGTCATAAAAAGGCAGGTTTCCAACTATCTTCCCGTCTTCTAAAGTGTATTTGTCTTCAATCAATCTATCTACAAGATCAGAACCGATAAAGTTCATAATTACTATAACCGGATATACGAAAAGAGAAAAGATTGCTTTATTAGTAAAATAGACTTCAGCGGCTATTTTTATAAAAGCCCTGAGGTTGTGTTTACTGTAGGTTATATTACCCAGTCTTTCTCGGACATTTGTATGAATAGAATCCTTGTCGGTCACAAGCATGCCTCCTCCAAAAGCAACTAATGCCTTTCCCGTACCAAAGCTGAAATAAGCAGCATCTCCGAATTTTCCAAGCTTTATGCCCCTATATACCGCTCCGCAGGAATGGGCAACGTCTTCTATGAGGATCAAACTATATTTTTTGCAAATACACACTATCTCTTCTATATTACAAGCCTTTCCAAAAAGATGAGTGGCTATTATACACCGTGTTTTAGGTGTAATATAACCTTCAATTAATGCCGTATTGATATTCCAGCTGTCAGGATCTATATCAATAAATACAGGTTTAAACCCTTTGAGCTTTATTAAAGCTGGTATAACATGGTAATTGTAAGAAGAAAGCACTATTTCATCGCCTTCTTGAAACTCTAAACTATCTAAAAGAATAGAAAGACCCGCTCTTGCGCTTGGAACAATTATCGCATGTTTAACCCCTATATAACGGGCGAATTCTTTTTCAAAATTTTCCTTCTGTATTTCCGCTCTCCAACCTCTTAGACATATAGATTTCCATAGCGCGCTGACTTCTTTCAATGAGATTTCGACTTTCCGGCGAGGTAAAATTCTTATATACATATTTTTCGAAAAATTGAAAACTTGAACAACCCCTTAAGCAAACTCCTAAAAACTGCCTGATTTTTTAAATAAAATAAAAAAATTTACCTATATGTAAAAAAAGGTACTGTAATCTTAATATAAAATCTCTATAGAATTTACTGTGTAAACACATCAACTCTTCTTTTTTTAAGCTGCTCATGTTCAACGAAATATCTCTATAATGATACGAAGGATATTCAAGTATCTTATCCCTGTCTTCTTGGTTTAAAGAACTGAATAAAGAAGATCCAGGATAAACTTCAAATAAAGCAACTTGTATAGAATCCGGTTTTATTTTTTTAGAAAACTCTATTGTGTCTTCAATATCCTTTTTTGTTTCTTTAGGATTCCCTACCATAAACATGGCGCTGACATCTATCCCAGATTTTTTTAGCTGAAAAAACACCTCTTCTGTTTGTACCCTCCATGTCGCTCCATTTCCTTTTCTAATACAATTTATTACCTTCTCTTGGCCAGACTCGATTCCAAATCTTAACAGTTTGCACCCGCTTTTTTCCATAATCCTGATTAAACCCAAGGTAATCTCATCGACTCTAGCATGTGCTATCCAATTTATTTTAATACCTCTTTCTATTATCTCTCTGCAAACCAATTCTACTTGCCTAGAAGAATATGTAAAATCATCATCCTCAAAAGAAATTATATTAACGCCCAATACAATCAACTCTTCTATCTCATCGATAACGGAACTAACATTTCTATATCTAATCTTATGTCCATATGATTTTCTCATGCATGGACTGCAAAAGATACAACTATGCGGACAACCTCTGCTAGAGAGCACGTAACCCCATTTTAATCTTTTATTAATTCTAACGGGATATATAGATCCATAATTCTTTATTTCTAAAGGTTCGTATTTGGGGATAGGTAAAAGATTTACATCTTCTACTATATACGCCCCTTCTCGAAGATAACTATCCCATATTTCCTTACGTAATTCATAGGAATTATATCCGTTTAAAATCTTATCTATACATGAGATAAAGATTATTTCTGGCTCTCCCGGGATAAGCAAATCAAAATACCCCATTAACCAATCTCTGTATCTATCGCTATAGAAAGCTACGCCCTGTCCAACGCCAACAAATAAAGTGTTGTCTTTCTTACACGATTTGACAAGTTTTTCTATTTTGTGTCTTTCTAGGGTCGTAAAAGAAATTAAAATAATCTGCGGGTTGACTTTATTAATATAATCTATAACTTCAGTATCTTTATATTTATAAATAATTTGATCGAATAATTCCACATTTATACCTTTCATTTCTTTCAGCAGGGCTTCGATATACTTAAGTTCTAGGGGAGGAATTTTGTTTCTTGGATGCGGCCCATCAATAACATCATCCGCAACCAATCGTAAAAGTATAATTTTTTTACCCTCTAAAGTCATAATGATGATACGCTTCTCTAAGGAATCTCGCAAAGCTCAATCTGTTTCGCAGCCAATAGTCAATACCTGCTGTTATTTTAAAAATTAATGAAAATAAAATATTGGGCCTGCATTTAATCACTTGCTTGACAAAAGGGGTTATCCATGGAAATTTTACTAATAAATAGAAAAGATAGTAAATATTTTTCTCTATGTCCTCATTCTTGGATTTAACTGCGGAGAAAGAATAAATATTTTTTATGTCATTTAAGTAACCTTCTTTTATTGCTCCAGTTTTGAATAAGCTTTCATTGATTGATGTGCCTGGTAAAGGTTGAAAGATGCTGGCCACAACATAATCTGCTTTTATTTTCTGATTCATTGCTACAGTTTCCCATACATTATCAATGCTAATTTCGGGAATAAAAAAGATGTTATTAACATAAAAAGGAATTTTGTATTTCTTTAATAAATAAGCTGTATGACATATTTGCCTATTAGAAATTTTTTTATTTAACAGGCGAAACCGTAGATTTTCGTTCCCGGTTTCTATCCCAAAGGTAACGCCTACGCAACCAGTTTCTGAGAGTTTTTTTATCGTTTCCTCGTCATCCAACCCGGCTTTTATATAACACATAAAAGGAAGCATTATTTTTCTCTTGTAAAGCTTTAAAAAATTATCAAGCCATTCTTTATCAAAAGTAAAGATATCGTCATGAAATCTAACGATTCTCGTCTTCTTATATTTCCTTTTTAATAACTCTATCTCCTCTATCACATTTTGATAACCTCTCCTTTTAATCTTTGATCCTTTTATGTTGTAAAGCTCCCTATACTTTTCATTAAAACAAAAAGAGCAATTAAAAGGGCAACCCCTTGAAGCCATCACCATTTTGTTCGGGTTATCCCGAAAATAACTATATTTATAAAAAAGGTCCCGATCTAAAAAAGGCAAAGAATCCAAATCCTTTATCAAGGGCCTTAATATATTTTTAATAATTTCTCCGTTTTTTTTGACCCAAAGATTTGGAATATTTAAAAAACTTTTCTTGTTTTCGATAGAATTCATCAAATCCAAAACTGCTCCTTCTCCTTCCCCGCGGCAAATAATATCAACCGGCTCATTATCTATAATCTCAGGCGAAAAAGTAGGATGAGGCCCCCCAAAAACAATGAGAGGTTTAATTGTTTTCAATTTTCTTTTTAAAATTGAAGCGGTTTCTAAAGCCCAGTGGTGTTGTCCGGTCATTATCGAATAGCCAATGATATCTGGTTTAATTTCCCCAATAAACTGAATCAACTTATATGCACTACCATTATCCATGTAAAGGTATGACTCGTGGCCAGCATTTTTCACTACAGCAGAAATCTGCATTACGCCAATGGATTCATACCAAAGTTTATGAATAAACAGTATTTTTGCCATTTTACTAACCTACACCTTTACATTTATTTTAAATCTAGTAATCTTTTGGCAAAAGACCGACAGAAGTCAGATTCCTTTTTTCCGTATTCATGGCGCCTCCATGGATAATTTCAATGCATCAGAAAAAATATTAATAGCTTGCTTACACGCTAAATATCAAAATCTATAATTGACCTAAAAACTGAGTAAATAGCCGAAAGAAAAATATCCATTCTCCAGCAAAAAGGATTACCCCCGTCTTTAAGGAAGCCCTGAATCTCCTTGATAATGACCTACCCCCATAAGTTGTACTAGTTCTTGAGAGGGAACAACCGCATTTTCTAGCCATCCCGGCTTAATAGCTTCTGGAGCAGAAAGCTGGTAATTCAATGAACTATGCGACCTGACCGTATTATATTCTGTCTTCCGGAGATCTACAAGTACTTTTGCCAGATGCATCTCTGCTTCTAGCAGCATCATTACTATCTGTTCCACTTTGAACATTTTCTTGGCCATGAAGATTCCTTTTCTGTTGCCATACTATACCTTAAATACTGGCACAGTTTAAGGTGGTCAGGTCAAGAGGATTTATAAGTTCTCTCCCAAATTTGTAGCAATTGGAAAGAACTTGATTACAGAGATTTTAAAAAAGATTGCAGTGATTTTTCGTCGGCAATCAATCTCTGCAATCTGTATTTAATCGCTGTAATCAGAAGCTTTCCTCATGAAATTAACCCAATACACAAAATTTTGCCTTAACTCGATGATAAATAACACATTACAGAAAAAGCTTGCTACAAATTCGGGAAAGCTTCGATTTATAAGATGTGGGGAGCGGGGTTGCCTAGTGACTGCCGAGACGAAAAAAGGTCATTACTATTACCACTGCACTAAACGCAAGGTTAAATACTCACAGCGTTACATCCGTGAAGAAACGCTGACCACACAAATTGGTAAGCATGTTCAATGATTATCTATTAGTGGCGAAGCTAGCAACCTCGTGCTTACGGAATTGTAAAGGGTAAGTGACGCCAGTAAGACCTCAAATTTTTCTATTAAGCAGCAGCTTAAAGAAAAAATTGAAACACTAGAAGCGTAGCTTGAACGACTGCTCGATTTTTATCTAAGTGAGAAAATTGTGCAGGAAGACTACCTTACCAAAAAACAGAAATTGCTCACAGAAAGGTTGATCTCGGTTCGAACGGGTAAGAAATTTTATAACTACTTACAATTCCGTAAGCTACGTCGCTTTGAAAGGAAATTTCAACAGCCAGAGAGAATTCTTAAAAAAATGCGGTTCGAACTTTATCCTAAAAGACCGAACTCTCTCTGTTTCTTGGGTTTCGCCGTTTTCATTTGTGGGGGTTTCCCACACAAATGTTGAATGGCGGCGGTCATGCGACAAAATCAGAATCTATTTTAAGTCATCAATGATGATTTAAGGCGCCGCGCCTGGGCCGGCGCTCCCGTATCTCCCGTTT
>JAGVEL010000037.1 GCA_020058285.1 Candidatus Omnitrophota bacterium | reverse complement strand
GCCAAAAACCTGGGCAGTGCTGAAGACTTATCAAAATAGGGCAGCGCAAGCTTCTTCAGGAGCAAGCGATTAGTCAAAAAACATTTTCTTACTTTTTTTTAAACCCCGTTAGATTGTATCCTCTAATGGGGTTTTTATTTGAAAAAAAGTTTATTCCTCAAGCTTATTTCCTGATATAATACTTGAAATAACTCAAATAAATTTTTAGGTTAAAAGGTGGGAATAATGGCAAAAAGGAACGGTTTTGATAATGAGAAATACCTAGAGCAGCAGACTCAGGCTATTCTAGAGAGGGTTAAGAAATTTGATAATAAATTGTATTTGGAGTTTGGCGGTAAGTTGTTGTTTGATTACCATGCCTCACGGGTATTACCGGGTTTTGATCCACATGTCAAGATGAGGTTATTCCAGAAATTAAAAGACCGGGCTGATATCTTACTTTGTATTTATGCCGGAGATATTGAACGAAGAAAGGTAAGAGCGGATTTCGGGATAACCTATGATGTTGATGCGCTTAAGCTGATTGATGACCTGAAAGATTGGAGCTTAAAAATTTTGGCGGTAGTGATTACGCGTTTTGATAATCAACCCGCAGCTAAGATTTTTAAAAATAAATTAGAGCGTCGGGGTATTAAGGTTTATACCCATAGATTTACTAAAGGATACCCGACAGATGTAGATTTGATAGTTAGTGATGAAGGTTACGGAGCAAATGAATATATCAAGACCAATAACCCTCTGGTTATTGTTACTGGGCCTGGCCCGGGCAGCGGAAAATTGGCGACTTGTTTGTCGCAATTATACCATGATTATAGGAAGGGCATGGAGAGCGGTTATGCTAAATTTGAAACATTCCCGATATGGAATTTGCCTCTTAAGCATCCGGTAAATGCGGCTTACGAGGCAGCTACTGCTGATATCCGGGACTTTAATTTGATAGACCCTTTTCATCTAGAGGCTTACGGGGAAAGCACGGTAAATTATAACCGCGATGTAGAGGTGTTTCCGGTACTTAAAAGAATCCTGGAAAAGGTTACAGGTAAAGAATCAATGTATAAGTCTCCTACGGATATGGGCGTGAACCGCGCAGGCTTTGGGATTGTTGATGACAAAATAGTGCAAGAGGCAGCAAAACAAGAAATAATCCGCAGGTTTTTTAGATATTCTTGCGAATATGTAATTGGTTTTGTTGATAAAGAAACAGTGGAAAGAGTTGAGTTGTTAATGAAGGAGTTAGGCATAAAGATAAGCGATAGAAGGGTGGTTGAACCAGCGCGCAAAGCTGCTGGCGAAGCAGAGAAAAAAGGCAAAGGCAGGGATGGGATATTTTGCGCAGCAGCAATAGAGCTAGAGGATGGAGTAATTATTACCGGAAAAAATTCACAACTTATGAATGCCGCATCAAGCTTGGTATTAAACGCGATTAAGAAGCTTGCTGAAATACCGGATAAAATTCATTTGTTGTCCCCGAATATTATAGAATCAATCGCAAACCTTAAAAAGGATATCTTGAGCGCTAAAGCAGTATGTTTAGATTTAGAGGAGACATTGATTGCCTTGAGTATGAGCGTGGCAGCCAATCCGGCTGCTCAATTATCAATGGAAAAATTAAAAGAATTAAAAAATTGTGAAGTGCATATTACTCATATGCCTAGCCCGGGTGATGAAGCAGGTTTAAGGAGTTTAGGCGTTAATCTTACCAGCGAACCAAACTTTTCCACTAAAAGCCTTTTTGTTTCTTAAGAGATTTATACTCAAATGCCTGACCTTGATAAATATCTCGATGTATGAAGACTAATCTCAAAAAAATATCTTTAGCGCAAATTAAACCAAATCACAAAGGTAGGGTTGTGGAGATCTTAGGAGGCACAAACTTACAAGACAGGCTGATGAATATGGGTGTGTATAAAGGCAAGGAGATTACCAAGCTCAGCCATATTGGTTTAAGAGGTCCGGTGGTGATTAAGTCTGGCAGAAGCATTTTAGCTTTAGGCCACGGCGTAGCAGCCAAAGTGATATTGGAGCAAGAATGATAAAGAGGATTTATTTAATTGGTAATCCTAATGTCGGCAAAAGCGTAGTATTCTCTCGCTTTACCGGGGTTCAGGTAATCGCCTCGAATTATCCGGGCACGACTGTGGAGGTATCTAAAGGGTACTTACTGCTAGGTGATGAAAAGATTGAAGTCCTAGACTTGCCTGGGACATATTCATTAGAGCCGACTTCAAACGCAGAAAAAGTCGCTGTATCTTTATTGCAAGAATATCCCAAAGATGAAATTGTCGTGGTTAATATACTTGATTCAACTAATCTAGAGAGAAATTTACTTCTAACCTTACAGCTTATTGGGCAGGGATTGCCGGTAATTGTTTGCCTGAATATGTGCGATGATGCCGGCCATAGGGGAGTTGATATAGATATACAAAAATTGGAGAAGATTTTGAATGTTCCGGTGATTCCAACCTGTGCAGTTACCGGAGTGGGCATAAAGTTATTAATTGAGAGAATTAGAGAAGCTTCGCCGGTTTCAAGAAAAAAACTGCCCCCTGAAGAGCTCTGGAAAGAAATAGGAATGATTATTGGACAGGTTCAGCGCCTAGAGCATCGCCATCATAGTTTCAGAGAAATGCTGGAGGATGCTTCAGTGCGGCCGTTAACTGGCCTGATAATTGCCGCAGGGGTTATTTATACTTCATTTAAGATTGTGCGTTTTGTTGGTGAAGCGATTATTAGTAAGGTAACCGACCCAATTTTTATTAATATCTTTCAACCTGCCCTGGAAAAATTAACTGTTAATTGGCAAGAAAAAGGGTTTTGGTTTCATCTTCTAATTGGGGATTTGATTAATGGAAAAATTGATTTTAAGCAGTCACTTGGGGTGTTGACTACAGCTCCCTACATTGAATTTGGAATGGTCTTGCCTTATGTTATATCTTTTTACTTTATCTTAAGCCTTCTGGAAGATTTAGGCTATTTACCGCGCCTGGCGATTTTGTTAGATAATGTTTTACATCGGCTGGGCCTGCATGGCTACGCGATTATCCCGGTACTTTTAGGTTTTGGCTGTAATGTCCCGGGCATTTTATCCACCCGGGTATTAGAATCAAAACGCGAGAGATTTATTGCTTGTACTATTATTTCTATTGGCGTGCCTTGCGTGCCTTTACAGGCAATGATATTTGGTTTATTAGGTAAATTTGGCGGATTTTATGTGGGCGGAGTGTATCTGGTATTATTTTCGCTTATTCTGGTATTAGGGATTATTTTAAACCAGACATTAACCGGTTACAGCCCGGAATTTCTATTAGAGATTCCTCCTTATAGGTTTCCGCCGTTACAAATGCTCGGCCAAAAATTATATTTTCGTATCAAGGGATTTTTGATTGAAGCAGTTCCGGTTGTGCTTATCGGTGTTGCGCTGATAAATATTCTCATATATTTTAACTTATTTAGCATTGTGACTGGTATGTTTGCGCCGATTGTTCAAAATTTGTTCGGATTACCAAAAGAGGCAATAGTTGCCTTGGTTATCGGATTTTTAAGGAAAGATGTGGCAGTGGGGATGTTAATGCCCTTAGGGCTTAGTGCTAAGCAGCTATTTATTGCCGCAACATTATTGGCAATATCTTTTCCCTGCGTTGCTACGTTTATAGTTTTATGGAAAGAATTAGGTTTGAAAAATTTAATCAAATCAACTTTGATTATGATAGCGATTAGTATTGCCGTGGGTACGCTGCTTAATTTTGCAATATTACACTAAAGAATGTAATGATTACAGGAGATGATAATGGCAATTGAGATTATTTTATTCTGTGCTGCGCTTCTTACACTCGTAAGCGTATTGGCAAGTAAGCTCTCGGATAGGTTTGCTATTCCAACTCTTTTGTTGTTTTTGGTAATTGGAATGCTTGCTGGTTCTGAAGGTCTGGGCGCAATTCACTTTAATGATCCATGGCTGGCAAAATCTGTGGGTATTATCGCGCTTATCTTTATCATTTTTTCCGGAGGCATTGATACGAATTGGAAGGATGTACGTCCGGTTGTTTTCCCTAGCATACTGCTTTCGACTCTAGGAGTTCTCGTAACCGCGATTATTGTGGGTTTATTTGCTTCCTATATTCTAAAGTTTTCTTTTCTCGAAGGAATGCTTCTTGGTTCTATTGTTTCCTCAACTGATGCCGCCGCAGTATTCAGCATTTTAAGGTCTAAACGAATAAGTTTAAAACAACCCTTAAAGCCTTTACTTGAGTTTGAATCCGGTAGCAATGATCCGATGGCTGTTTTTTTGACCATTAGCTTTATCAGTATGATTACAATGAAAAATATGAATATCGCCAATTTAATTCCTTGGTTTGTGTTGGATATGGGCGGCGGCACAGTTATCGGATTTCTGATGGCTAGGTTTACCCTGTTGATTCTCAATAAATTCAAACTTGAATACGAGGGGCTTTATCCGGTTTTAACTATTTCTTTGGTGCTTCTGAGTTATTCTGTTGCTTCGCTATTAAAATGTAACGGATTTCTTGCGGTTTATATTGTGGGATTAATGATGAGTAAGAATGAATTCCTGAATAAAAAAACAATAACAAGATTCCATGATGGGTTGGCTTGGCTTATGCAAATCACGATGTTTTTAACCTTGGGGTTGTTGGTTTTCCCTTCGCACATCCTATCGGTGATGGGCGTAGGCCTTTTATTGGCAGCTGTTCTTGTGTTACTTGCTCGTCCAATAAGCGTATTGTTGTGTCTTTTACCGTTCCGTATGAGAACTGGGAAAAAAGCGATGATTGCCTGGGTGGGTTTGAGAGGAGCAGTCCCGATTATCTTAGCTACATTTCCATTATTGGCTGGAATTCCCCAAGCGCAGACAATATTTAATATTGTATTCTTTGTTGTTATCACATCGGTTTTAATACAAGGCACCACAATTCCGTTGGTTTCTAGAATATTAAGAGTTGATGCTCCATTTACTAATAAGCGCCGTTATCCGATTGAATTTGAGAAGACAGAGAGCATTGATGCTGAATTGACAGATGTTATTGTTCCTTACGATTCTGAGGCGGCCGGAAAGCGCATTGTTGATTTAAATGTTCCGGAGAAATGTCTGATAATGCTGATTTCGCGCGGGGATAAATTTGTTATACCTGCCGGGCCGACGGTCATAGATGGCGGCGATATCTTATTGGTTCTTGCCAATGAACAGGATTTAGCTTCTCTTCAGCAAACATTAACCCGCCTAAAAAAGCCGGGATAATTAATGACTAAAAGGGTTTTTTTGCTGAAAGTTTTTCTGTAATCCTTGGTGGTAGTTGGTGTAAGTTTGTTCGTCATGCTTTGTGGCGGAGGAAGATTGCAGAGACGTTAGTTAGTTTGGGAGATTGAAGAGAAATGAATAATTGGTGGCATTTAGATATTCAGGAAGCGATTACAAAGCAAGGGACAAATCTAAGTCAGGGTCTTTCTGCTCAGGAAGCCAAGATCAGATTGGATAAATATGGCCCAAATAGCTTAAAAGAAGAGAAGGGTCGTTCGCCTGTAAGTATTTTCTTCGAGCAATTTCAGGATTTCATGATCTGGGTTTTGATTGCCGCGGCATTAGTTTCGGGTTTGCTCAAAGAGTTGGTTGATGCCCTGGCGATTATTGCGATTGTCATTTTAAATTCTGTTTTAGGTTTTATTCAGGAGTATCGCGCTGAAAAGTCATTAGCTGCTTTAAAAAAATTATCATCGCCTACTTCCAAGGTTATTCGTGACGGCAAACACAGTATCATCTCTTCAGCTGAACTAGTTGCGGGAGATATAATTGAATTAGAATCCGGAGATAATATCCCGGCAGATAGCCGCCTGGTTTGGATTAGCGCAAATTTTGGCGTGCAAGAAGCCAGCCTTACAGGAGAATCAACGCCTGTCATAAAGACGACCCGTGCTTTAGAAGAAAAAGATATCTCGCTTGCTGATCGGGCAAATATGGTTTATATGGGAACTTCGATTGCATCCGGTAAAGCAAAAGCATTAGTTGTTTATACTGGGATGCAAACAGAGTTGGGTAAAATCGCGGGTATGGTGCAGGCGATCGCACATGAGGCTACGCCTTTACAGAAGAAATTGGAAGCATTCGGTAGGTGGATTGTTTATTTATGTTTTGTTCTGGTGGGGATGGTATTCTTATTAGGATGGCTACGGGGCGGCAAGATTGTGGATGTGTTTTTAACGTCTGTGAGTTTAGCAGTCGCCGCTATCCCGGAAGGCCTGCCTGCAGTAGTCACTATTGCGCTTGCTCTAGGTGTTCACCGCATGGTCAAGCGCCACGCGTTAATCCGTAAACTTCCTTCTGTTGAGACCTTAGGTTGTGCCACGGTTATTTGTTCGGATAAAACAGGCACTCTGACTAAAAACGAAATGACAGTGCAAAGGATATTCACAGGCGGAAAGCTTTTTGAAGCAACCGGCATAGGCTATGCGCCTAGCGGAGAATTTTTGTTTGTCAAAAAACAAATTAATATAACTGATTATCCGGATTTAGATAAATTATTGCGCGCTGCAGTGCTGTGTAATGGGGCGCAGTTAGTAGAAAACTCGGGCGTCTATAAAATTATTGGAGATCCGACTGAAGGAGCTCTTCTGACCGTTGCCGGCAAGGCGGGCATAATCAAAGAGGAATTAGAGAAAGAATTTATATTTATTGACGAAATACCCTTTGATTCCGATCGAAAGAAGATGACAATTATTCGTAAATACGGTGAACAAATAATCGCGTTTGTAAAAGGTGCGCCGGATATACTCTTAGATGATTGTACCAATATTGAAGAGAATGGTGTCGTCAGAAAATTAACCAGTCAGGATAAAGAAACCATTCAAAAAATAAATAACGAACTGGCCGGAGAGGCGATGCGCGTGCTGGCAGTTGCTTATAGAAAGCTGGATAAAAGCAATGAAAAGTATGACCCAGAGATTACCGAAAGGGAGCTTACGTTTTCTGGATTGATTGCGATGATCGACCCGCCGCGCGAGGAAGTAAAAAAAGCCATACAGGATTGTTTTGCTGCTGGCATAAAAACAGTAATGATTACCGGAGATCATAAGAACACTGCGATTGCGATTGCCCGGGCGCTCGGTTTTTTTAATGATGCTTCTTTGGCATTAAGCGGTGAAGAATTGGATAAATTAAGCGATGAACAGTTTTATAACCAAGTGAGGGATATCTCAGTATATGCCCGGGTTTCTCCGGAGCATAAATTAAGGGTTGTGCGTGCCTGGCGAAGGCACGGTGAAATCGTCGCCATGACCGGAGATGGGGTTAATGATGCTCCTGCGGTTAAAGAAGCGGATATTGGTGTTGCTATGGGCATTACCGGTACGGATGTTACAAAAGAGGTATCAGATATGATCATAACCGATGATAATTTTGCCTCAATCGTTTCTGCCGTAGAAGAAGGTAGGGGCATCTATGATAATATCAAGAAATTCATCCATTATCTTCTGTCATGTAACGTCGGCGAGATACTAGTTATGTTTGTTTCTTCTTTGGTTGGGCTGCCTGCACCATTGCTGCCGATACATATCTTATGGGTTAATCTTGTAACTGACGGTTTCCCTGCGCTTGCTTTGGGAGTTGATCCTGTTGGTCCGAATATAATGCGCAGGCCGCCGCGTAAATCCAAGGAAGCAGTGGTTACGAAACAGGGAGCGTTTTTAATGTTGGCTCAAGGTTCTTTTATTGCCTTTTGTTCCTTGCTTGCGTTTGTGTTTGTTTTGTTTATTGAAAAAGAAGGCATTGCTCGCGCAAGAACAGCGGCATTCATCGTGCTTGCCTGTTCGCAGTTATTTCATTCTTTTAACTGCAGAAGCATGGCTGAGTCTTTGTTTAAATTAGGAGTTTTTACGAACAATAAACTGGTTCTGGCAACCTTCGTATCGTTTTTACTACAGATGATGGTAGTGTATGCGCCGTTTTTGCAGAAAGTGTTTAAGACCGAACCTTTAGGGTTATTTGATTGGGTACTTGTGTTGGGAATTTCTTCACTTCCATTGTGGCTAATGGAGGTTTGGAAGAGAATAAAAAAGTTAACTAGGGAACAAAAGATAAAATTAATAGATGGGAGCGCCGAATTCTAAACGGCCGTCAGATTTCTCCCAAAAAGACTGCTCGAAATCTTTTGGGCCAGAATTCGGCATGGCAACCTTCGGTTGCCTAGGCTGGTAAATGAATATGTCCGGCTGCAAACTGCGTTTGCCTAGAAACAAAAGGGGGGTTTCTCATGAATAAATTAAAGCGATATTTTATTACTGGGCTGCTGACAATTCTACCGATCTTTCTCACCTTGTATCTTCTTTCTATTATTTTCAGATTGATTGATAATATTATTGGGGGGATTATCAACAGGTATTTAAAGGCAGCGTTTGGTTTTTCTATTCCCGGCTTAGGTTTTATTGTGGCAATCTTAATAATTCTACTAACAGGATTTGTTGTTTCGCACTTATTGAGTAAAAGGACGCTTCCTTTAATAGAAAGATGGTTCCTTAAACTTCCCGGAATCCGGCAGGTATATCCGCTTATTAAACAAATAGTCGGTTTTATTTTTTCTAAGGATAAGGCCGTATTCAAAAAGGTGGTTTTGGTGGAATATCCTTCAAAAGGGATTTGGTCAGTAGGTTTTATGACCAATGAAGGTTTTAGGGAGGCAGAGGAATTAACAGGCCAGGAGCTAGTGCATGTGCTTATTGGTTCAACCCCCAGTCCCTGGAGCGGATTTTTCATCTTAGTTCCCAAAAATGCGGTAAAGTTTTTAAAAATATCAGCCGAGGAAGGCGTAAAACTAATAGTATCCGGGGGGATACTTAAGCCGGACTAGAGGTTAAGGGCTGATGAGTATCCACTTCGAGCTTTAATGAAAAAACGCAAATGGCATCGAATTCAAAGCGGTGGGAAATCTCTCGGCATATAGATGCCTCGACATTTCCTTACCTGAATTCGATGTGGCATTCCACAATAAGCAATGACTAAATTTAAGAGAAATAGAAAATATTTTGTATATATTGTGGAATGCCAAGATGGAACTTATTACACCGGCTATACGCCGGATTTAAAAAAGCGTATTGAAGTACATAATTCAGGCAAAGGCGCGAAATATACGCGGGATAGAAGGCCGGTTAAATTGGTATGGAAGAAGGAATATAAGCAGTTTAAACCAGCGTTTTTAATGGAAAAGCGGATAAAGAAGTTAACCAGATTACAAAAGGAATCTTTAGTTGGTGGTAGGCGTTTAGACAAGGTATTGGCGGACGCTGGCAAGTAGTCGGGTCCGGCTGCAAACTGCGGGGAAAAGTTCGCAGAAGTTTTCCCCGCGCAGCGCGGACATGGCAACCTACGGTTGCCTAAAAAATAGAATTAGTTTATGGTGGGACCGAACGTAAGTGAAAAAGAAAATGGAGAAGAAAAGAGAATGAAGATTCGAGAAAGCGGTATGCCGGAGCGTGAAATGTGGGAGAATTTCTTTGATCCCGTAAGGGTTATTACCACGCTCGGTATAAGCAGTCAAACAGGCGATGTGGTGGAGTTTGGTTGCGGCTACGGCACATTTACGATTCCAACCGCCAAGATCATTAAAGGGAAAGTCTATGCGCTGGATATCGAGCCGGATATGATTCGTATTACCGATGAAGAAGTTAAAAAGCATGGTTTGAGCAATGTGCAAACTGTGATGCGTGATTTTATGATGGAGGGTTCTGGTCTGCACGATGGGAGTGTTGACTATGTAATGCTTTTTAATATCCTTCATCTTGAAAAACCAATGGTGCTTATTAACGAAGCAAGGCGGATTTTGAGGATAGGCGGCAAGCTTGGGATTATGCATTGGAATTATGACCCCAAGACGCCTCGTGGTCCTTCAATGGATATCCGACCAAAGCCGGAACAATGTATCAAATGGGCTGAGAGCGCCGGATTTAGCAATACGGTCCAATATGATTTGAAACCGTATCATTACGGAATCGTTCTTACGAAAGGAGCTTCAAAATGAAAATAGGGGTTATAATTTCAAGTAATGACGCTGAGACGTGTTGGAATGCATTGCGATATGCAAATTTCTGTCTTGGGCAAAAAGACGAAGTGAAGGTTTTTCTGACAGGCAAAGGCGTTGAATATCAGAAAATAAGCACTGAAAAGTTTAATACGGTTGAACAGGCGGATAAACTTTTAAAATCAGGCGGTAAGATTCTTGCTTGCGGAACATGTATCAAGTCTCGGAATCAGGAAGGTTCGGAAATGTGCCCTATCAATACGATGAAAGACATGTACGAGATTATCAAAGAAAGCGATAAGGTTGTGACATTTTAAATAGAACTTTTCCCCGCGCAGCGCGGACACGGCCTGCGGCCGGGAGGCAGTCAGCAAAGACAAATGCGGTGGTGGTTGAGGGGAGCCGAACGTAAGTGAAAAATGCTCCCAGAGGATTTAATATGAGAAAAAGGTTTTTTTACAGACCTATGGATGACTGATGGTGTAAGTGGCGAGGGATAATATTGGGGATATTGAAAAAACTGAGCGCTGAATCGAGGAACTGAACGAATGAATATTAGTTTAATTGCACCTATAATGTTTGACTTAGGTGTTTTCACAATCGCACCTCAATTAAAAACAAAAAGCCATAGGGTTAATATTATATTTATTCCTGACCTAATGTGCGAATGTTATGCACCTGATAAGCTTTCCAATAAGACACTAAATCGAATATGTGAATTTTTGCAACCATCAGATTTCATTGGTATAAATTGTTTATCAGAGAATTATCTTAAAACCTCAATATTTGTGGATCATATTAAAAAAACACTTAATAAACCGCTTGTTTGGGGCGGTATTCATGCTACGTTAAGACCGCAGGATTGCATTAGGCATGCCGATATAGTATGTGTTGGTGAAGGGGAAGAAGCTATCGTCGAACTGGCTTGTAAAATGGAAAGAAAAGAACCTATTGAAAATATTAACAATATGATATTTAAAGATACTAACCCCAAAATGATAAGTATGACGCTGCGTCCGCCTGTTAATTTAGACCTATTGAAACCGTTTGATTATGATTTGGAGTATCAATATGTTGTTGAAGGGGAAAATATCAGGAAAGTAAAAGAAAGTGATTTTAAAGGCAATTTTCTTAGCTATAGCAGTAGGGGTTGCCCATTCAGATGTAGTTATTGCTGTAATTCAACCATGCTAGATAAAACGTACAAAGGGCAAAAATATTGTAGACAGCGGAGTGTCGACAATGTTATTGAGGAGTTAAAAGGTATAAAAAGCAAGTTTGTTTCTTGTAATTCTATTTGGTTTAATGAAGCTGATTTCTTGCATGGAAAAGATCAAGTTACAATAGATGATTTTTCAAGAAAATACAAAGCAGAAATAAATACCCCATTTTACATATGGACCAATCCAGCTTCAATTAATGAATACAATATTCCCAGTCTCGTGTCGGCAGGTTTCAAGGGAACTAATATCGGCACAATTAATGCCAACCCCGAGATACAAAGAGGCGTTTACAATCGAATAGCTACTCCAGATCTATATATGCGCGCCTCCAAAATCTTAAAGAATAACAATGTATCGGTTGAGTATGATTTTATTTTGTGTAACCCATATGAAAAAAAGGAAGATATTATTAATAATATTAATCTATTGAGATCTTTCCCTCTTCCATTCAAAACAGTTATTTACGGCCTAACTTATTTCTCAGATACTGCGTTATTCGAGAGAGCTGTTAAGGATGGAATTATTAATAGAGAATCTTATACATCCAGCTATATAGAAGCAGCCTATAAGGCATGGTTTTTCAATGGCGAGAATACATATTTAAACGGAATTGCTTCTATGATGAGAGGCCATGCTCGCAGAGTAAAATTATTTGGGAAAATTTATGGATTATTACCAGATACCATTTTGGTTATTTTAATAAGCAAACCCTTTGTAAAATTTTTTAGTCTAAGATTATTCAGACTTACTCTGTATCCTTTATTTGGAATAATTATTAAAATGCTTTATGTTATGCTTGTGCGCATAGTCAAGTTTTATCGAGTCTGTATGCAAAAGGTTGTTCAATGTAGCCAAAAGAGCAAATAATATTAAGATGTAACTGATTGATTATCAATGAATAATAATCGTTTCTACATTATTACCTACGGGTGCCTAGATAAAGTTTTAAAAGAGGCTGGTAAATGAGTAGGTCCGGCTGGCAACTGCGGTTGCCTAAAAAATAGAATTAGTTAAAGAGAGAACCGAACGTAAGTGGAACAATGCTTCTGGAGGATTTAATATGAGAAAAATGTTTTTTGTAATACTTATTATAACAGCTATCAGTTCCTTCTATTCTGCCCAGCCGCCTTCGGCAAGAGCCGAGGAAACTAAAACTTTTGTCGGCACGATCAAATCTTTTCCTTACGGGTTTCGTTTCAAGTCTGGGCCCCCTTTATGGCCGTTCGGCATGATCGAGGTCTCCGCTAATAACGGACAACAAAACAATTTTCTTATCGTGGGCAGCGGGCTTCGCGCCACCATCTTTTATGATATTGACGGCGAGAACCTAGGCACAGTGACGGCATCACTCTCCAAAACCGAGGTAGCAAAAAAAGTGGAGATAGGCAAAAAAGTTGAAGTTACCTACACGACCCCGCCGGAAACCGCCCGGTTCATTAACCGAAATCTAGCTATCTCGGTTCGCTATGTTACTGCGGATTATGTGCCGCAGCCAACAGCACCAGCTGCGCAAGCAGGTTCGAATCCGATCTCTACGCAAACCATTTCTTCCGATGTAGGAAATGTCTTTGTAGGAAAAGTTGTAAAGGGTGGAGTTACTTTTAGTCTGCATTGTCCGTATAGATTTGTAATTGTGACTGATAATGGCGAAAAGAAAGATATTTGGGTACCACGGGATAATATGCGTATTACCGATATTAACGGCAATTCAGTTTACGGCGTACCTCCCAGGGCAAACAAAAGAATGGAGATCAAATATTCCATCGGTGACAACGGCCAATATGAGGCCGTTTCAATGCGTTATCTTCCTTAGGATTATAGCTTATGAATAAAAGAATCTATTTACGAACGTTTAGATGGCAGATGGTGTAAGCTTGCCCTGAGCTTGTCGAAGGGTGGCGCGAGATGATTTTGCCTGCCCGCCGATTTTTATGGCGGGGGGATTTTGAAGAGGTTAAGGGATTTGGAATTGTGAGGTTATGGTAAATTGAGGTAAAAATTAGAAATCATTTCAATGTTGCATAATGTGAAGCAATGTACTGTGGTTTTTATACAAAATAGTTTTAAAAACACGTAAGGAGGTGGCATGAAGAAGATCATTCCAATTTTCTTTTCAGTATTATTTCTTGTTTGGAATAGTAATGCTTACGCTTCAATATTGGGAGCCGAAGAACTTAATATTGATTTTACTAGTCAAGCTGATGCGAAAGAAAAAGCAGAATGGCTACAGAACGATAAGATAAATATTACCAAGGAAGGTTTAGGTTGGGATGGAGAAGAAAGCGCAAGTTACGATTTTTGGATTCAAACTATCCCATTAGCAGTAGGTTTATCGTGGCGCCCAGCTCAATCGGTTAATGTTTCAGTTGAATTAAAACCAGAAGTGAGACCAATTACTTTAGCAAATGGTCAGGAGTTTAGTCCATATATTGGAAACATGTTCGTTCGATATAGTCCTGATGGAAAACACTGGTCTCAATGGCAAGGTATGGAATATCCGACACCTGCAGTGAAAGTGTCATCAGAGAGGAAATTCACCACTTTTTTAAATATTCCACAGAGAGAGCGAGAAGTTTACATTTCTTATATGGAAAAATATAGGAAGCTTGATGTGCCCTGGGTAAGCGATGAAGAGGCATTAGTCAAATGGATACTTAAACAAGATCCTGAATTTTTTAGCAACTCCCTACCTTTTATAGGCTATCTGCAATTTTTATATGAAACATCTTTAAATGGAGGGCGACGTATTACCAAGCTTCACGCAATTGCAAGCTTTGGCTTAAGCGGTTTACATCAGGCACCGAAGGACAAAAGTCTTTACAAGGAACGAGATAATATTCCTTGGAGATTTCAATCTGAATAAACAATACGAACGGTTCTATTTTTATTGAACCTATGAATGTACACGATGTTTTAGGGTAAACGAATGAAAACTAATAAAAAGAAAAAGCTGTCCGGCTGCAAAGATAAAGGTTCATCCGGGCGCAAAAAGCTGTCCGGCTGCAAGCGTGCGGGGAAAACTTCTGCGAACTTTTCCCCGCGCAGCGCGGACATGACACCCAAAACTTTTTTTATAAAAACTTTTGGTTGCCAAATGAACGTCCGGGATTCGGAACTAATCGCTGGAAATTTGCTCTCTAAAGGCTACAAAATTGTGGATTCTCCGGAAGAGGCGGATGTGCTGCTATTTAATACCTGCTCTGTGCGGCAGCACGCGGAGGATAAGACCTGGTCAGAGATAGGGAGATATAAGAGCCGTCCACGGTCCACAGTCCACGGTCCACTTATTATTGGACTGGTGGGTTGTATGGCGGAATATCACAAATACGGAGCGTTTAAAAAATCAGAATACATTGACTTTGTGTGTGGTCCGAATAATATTGCAGCAATTCCATTTTTAATTGAAGCTGCAAAAAAAACTGATAATAAGGGAATGGCTGTTGGCCAGAGGCAGCGCGATGAGTTTATTTATAATACTAATTTCCAAAATACAGCAGATAAATCATTTATAGTAATTACCGAAGGTTGTAATAATTTTTGTTCTTATTGCGTAGTGCCCTTAGTCAGAGGGATAGAAAGAAGCCGTCATCACGAAGATATCTTAAAAGAAATTAAAGACTTGGTAAGCAAAGGCATCAAAGAAATAACTCTTTTGGGACAGAATGTAAATTCATATATTAGTCCACAGTCCACAGTCCACAGTCCACAGTCAAAAGTTACGTTTATTGAGCTACTGAAGATGGTAAATGAAGTAGAAGGATTGGAGAGTTTTACTTTTATGACCAGCCATCCTAAAGATGCATCAACTGAATTATTCAAAGCCATGGCTAGGTTAGATAAATGCGCCAAATATTTACATCTGCCTATTCAATCCGGATCGGACAGGATTTTAAAACTGATGAATCGCAAATACACAGCAAAAGAATTTTTAAATAATATTGATGAGTATAAGAAAATCGTTAACGCTAAGTTAAGCACAGACATAATTGTTGGTTTCCCAACTGAGAGCAAAAAAGACTTTTTAGCTACAAAAAAGTTGCTGGAGATGGTAAAATTTGACAATGCCTACATTTTCAAGTATTCAGTTCGTGCGCATACCCAGGCAGCAACGCTTAAAGACGACGTAAGCTTAAAAGAAAAACAACGCCGGCATAAAATTTTGTTGGATTTACAAAGAAAAAATTCAAAAATTAAAAAATGAAAAAACTGATATTTATTGTATTTTTACCTATTACCTATTACCTTTTACCTATTACCTATTTAAACGCCCAGGATTTTCAAGAAGCTGAAGTTCTGTATCTAAAAGGCGAATATAAGCAGACAATTGATTTGCTGGAGAAAATTCTCGCCTCACATATGGACAGAAGCTCACCGCCAAAATTATATTATTTACTTGGTTTGAGTTATACTAAATATGGCAACTTGTTACGCGCAGATGATTGCTTTGACATAATTGTTAAAGAATATCCTAATTCTGAGCTTGTTCAGCCGGCTTTAATTAAATTAATAGATGTTGATATCCTAAAAGTAGATTACAGCCAGGCGCTAAATAGATGCGAGTCTTTTTTAAATAAATACTCTAAATCTAATTTGGCAAGCGAGATACTCTGGCGGCAATATATTATTAATTTAAAATTAGCTAATGTTGAAAAAGCTCAAAGCTTTCTTACAGAACTCAAAAACGCCTATCCAGATTGTCCGCAACTTAAAGCTAGCCTGGAAGTACAATCTGCTCGAGAAAAAGAGGCGGCTTTAGATTATTTTAGCGTCCAGGTAGGTTCGTTTAAGGATAAGCAAAACGCACAAAATCTTGTTGATAGCCTTAAGAAAAAAGGCTTTGATAGTTACATCCGAGAAACTACAGACCAATCCGGTGTGTTTTTTCGAGTGAGAGTCGGGCAGCTTAGTTCAAGACAGGAAGTGCAAAATTTAGACATAAGATTAAAACAAGAGGGATTTCCGACCAAAATATACCCTTAAATTTTGAATGCCAGCCATCAAAAACAAACTCATCTTCATTGTTGGGCCTACAGCAGTAGGCAAAAGTTCTATCGCTTTTTATCTCGCCAAAAAAATCAATGCGGAAATTATCTCGGCTGATTCAATGCAGGTGTACAGAAAGTTGCCGATTCTGACTAATTATCCTGCGCCGAGAATGCTTGAAAAAGTCCAGCATCACTTGATATCAGTTATTGATTTAAAAGAAGAATATAATGTAGTGAAGTTTATAACCCAGGCTAAAAAAAATATTAAACAAATAATCAAAAGAAAAAAAATTCCGATTATCTGCGGAGGAAGCGGGTTGTATATTAATTCTTTGGTTGATGGAATTTTTTCCGGGCCAAGTGCTGATAAAAATTTACGCAAAGATTTAGAAACCCAGGCATTAAGATTCGGCAAGGAATATGTTTACAAACAATTGCAGAGCTTAGATCCGCAAAGTGCAAAGCAAATTCATCCTAATAATCTGCAGCGCGTTATCCGGGCAATTGAAGTATGCATAAAGACCAGGGGAAAAATGTCGGAATTGAAGAAAGAACGCTATGGATTAACTAAAGATTTTGATGTAAGATTAATCGGCCTGATAAGAAGCCGGCCACAAATTTACGAGCTTGTAGATAAGCGCGTAGATGAGATGTTCCGCCAAGGTGTAGTCAAAGAAGTCAGAAAAATCTACAAGAAACCAATGAGTGCAACTGCTAAAAAGATAATCGGCATTAACGAGATAATTGGCTTTTTAAAAAATGAACAAAGTTTACAAGAAGCGCAAAGGCTGATTAAGCGCAATACCCGGCATTTTGCCAAGCGCCAGATTTCCTGGTTTAAGCGCGACAGCCGGATTTACTGGGTTGATGTAGAAAAAAACACGACAGAAGAAATAATCAGGGAGATATGCCAGGTGACGGAGACTTAAAAATATGGAACGAGCATTATTAATTACCGTAGATTTAAAACGAGATAGCAGTTTTAATCCGGAGATGGCCAAGGAAGAGCTTAAGCAGCTATCAATTACTGCTAACTTGGAGATCGTAGAGGAAGTCGTCTGCCATCGGGACAAAATTGATTCAGGTTTTTTTATCGGTTCAGGCAAGGTTGAGGAGATTACTAATCTACTCAAGGAAGAAGGGATAAATGTAGTAATCTTTAATAACGACTTATCCAGCACCCAGCAACGGAATTTAGAAGACGCCTGGCAGGTGAAGACAATTGACCGGACTCAGTTGATACTGGATATCTTTGCCAAGCATGCTCAGAGCCAGGAAGGCAAGCTTCAGGTTGAGCTTGCGCAGTTAGAGTATTTGCTGCCCAGGCTTACTGGTAAAGGTATAATGCTTTCCCGTTTAGGTGGCGGAGTCGGTACAAGAGGCCCAGGCGAACAAAAACTGGAAGCAGATAGGCGCAGAATTAGAGAGCACATTGTCAGGGTGAAAGATCAACTTAAAGATGTGCGCACTCATCGCCAAAACTTGAGAAAGAAACGCACTAATGAAGCAATCCCAGTGATTGCCCTGGTTGGTTATACCAATGCCGGTAAATCCACTTTATTAAATGCGCTTACAAACGCCGGCCAGATTGTCAGAGAAAGCCTTTTTACAACCCTTGATCCATTAAGCCGGGTTCATAAGCTGAAAAATAATCAAAAGGTCATATTTTCCGACACTGTTGGATTTTTGGAAAGATTGCCCCATGGTTTGATTGAGGCGTTTAAGGCAACGCTGGAAGAAGTTAAACAGGCGCATTTGTTAATCCATTGTTTGGATATAAGTCATCCTCAATATGAAGAAAGGGCAAAGGCTGTAAATATTGTTTTAAATGAATTGGGAGTAGAAGATAAACCAATGATTACTGCCTTGAATAAGATAGATAAGCTCACGGATAGAACCTGGTTAGAAAGGTTAAAGAGGGATTTTAAAAATTCTGTGGCGATTTCAGCAAAATTGTCCCAAGGCTTACCTGACCTTGAAGATTTGATTATTGATGCGCTTAGAGGGGAATTTAAGAGCCTGCGATTGAGCTTGCCTTTAGATAAAATCAAGCTTGTAGATTTGATTTATCAACAGGGAAAGGTTAAGGAAATTAAATATACACAAGAAAGTATTGAAATTGATGCTGATCTGCCGATAAATCTAGGGGAGGTGTTGAAAGAATATGAAAAAGAATAATGCGGGGTATTCATTTCTAGAAGTGTTTATTGTTATGGTAATTATGGTTGTTTTGATAATGGCTGCGGTTGAGACTTATGTACATATGCGCAAAAAGGCAATAGAGCTTAGCGAAAGGACGCTCATTGCTTCAGTAGGTACGGCGATGAAAAACTACTATGCCCGATATAATGCGTGGCTCGATCCTTATCAATCCGTTAATCCTCTTACTTTATTAAAAGATAGTGCTCCGGAATTTCGAACTGAACTTCCACCAGTACCATCAGACAATAAAACATGGGGTCTTGTCGCTACATGGGGGACAGTAAGAAGATACAATATTTATTGCCCGCACTACACAACCACCCCAACGCCAAAGGGTAATTATTGGATGTTTGTTATTCTAGATCCTGGTCCTCCAGTTATTAAGCCAGGAACAATGTTACAAATACAAGCATATGGACATTAATATTTTATTTTAGTTTATCTAACTTTTTTTGTTAATTTACTTGACAAAATTTTTTAGGTATGTTATACTTTAGCCAGGTGAGGGGATGTGAAAGAAAAATTTGCAGTTCATATTGACCCGAATGAGCCGGTTTACGTAATAAGCGTTGTAAGCCGGATAGTGCATATGCCTGCCTGGACGCTAAGAATCTTAGACCGGGAAGGCATAATTAAGCCTAAACGCAAAGGTAAGAAAACCAGATTTTATTGCTTAAAGGATATTGAAGTTTTAGAGTATGTTCATTATTTAATGGAAGAAAAAGGTATTAATATCCAGGGAATCAAGTTTATTTTACACTCTAAACAAGAAGTGTAAATTTTTTTTACCTTTTAGTTGGCAATCTTAATGAGAGATTGCTAAGAAGAAACGGACAAAACAAGAAAGGAGGCGCGAATATGCCAGATTTATAACTTATTGTAATGAGAAGGATTACGAAGGTTGACTTTTAAGTAAAATATGGTAAGATAAATTTTTAGCTTTAGTAGGAAAAGTAGGGTTTAAGCATGAGAACAGTAGACACACAAGCAAGAAAAAAAGACATTTTGTTGGAAACAATAAAACAATACATGCAGAGCGCTGTTCCTGTGAGCTCTGAGAGTATTAAGGAGAAGTATAACCTGCCCTTGAGCTCTGCGAGTATCCGCAATGTCTTGTCTGAATTGGAGGACGAGGGTTTTTTAGTCCAGCCGCATACATCCGCAGGCAGGATTCCTACAGATAAGGCTTACCGCTATTTCTTAGAATCCCTGATGCAGAGAGAAAGTTTAGACGAAGAGCAAAAACAGGAAATTTCTTCGCCGTTGCACTTTGAAAACATTTCAGATTTAGAGTCTATCTTGGAAAAAGCCTCAGATGTATTGGCAGATTTAACTCATTATACAAGCATTGTTTC